>JAQUSX010000048.1 GCA_028710055.1 Clostridia bacterium
AATATTAACATACTGCGGAAGAAAATTCAAATATTATCTCGAATAATTAGCAATCTATTTAAATCAATTCTGGAATGACTTAAATCTTTTTTGATTTCTTTATCTGAATAATTATAGTTACAGCAAAAAATGCAAACAAAAAATACCGCAAATTTCTTGCGGTATTTTTGTTTTTTTTGATTTAAACAATTTTTAATAACTGATTTTACCTTTAAATCTTTGTTTCGTTTTTTAAATTGCAAGTATCCTTTAGATTGCGTAAAATTTAATTAAAAAAATTATTTCGCGAAATCAATGCTGCGAGTTTCCCTTATGACGTTAACCTTGATTTGTCCAGGGTACTCCAATTCGCTTTCGATTTTTTTAGCGATATCGCGAGCCAGTAAAACTGTGTTTTCGTCGTTAACCACTTCGGGTTTTACGATTATGCGAATTTCTCTACCCGCTTGAACTGCGAATGATTTTTGTACGCCTTCGAACGCGTTTGCGATTTCTTCAAGTTTTTCCAAACGTTTAACGTAATTTTCGATAGTTTCGCGTCTTGCTCCGGGTCTTGCTCCCGAAACAGCGTCTGCCGCGGCAACTAATACCGCCTCTATGGTCATAGGCTCCACGTCGCCGTGATGGGCTTGAATAGCGTTAACAACTTCTTTGCTTTCCTTGTATTTTTTTGCCAAGTCAGCGCCGATTTGAACGTGAGTGCCCTCTACTTCATGGTCTACGGCTTTGCCGATATCGTGCAGCAGTCCCGCGCGCTTTGCAAGCGTCACGTCAACGCCCAGTTCCGACGCCATCATTCCCGCAAGGTATGCTACTTCGATAGAATGATTGAGTACGTTTTGTCCGTAACTCGTGCGGTATTTCAGTCTGCCCAAAAGTTTGATAACTTCGGGGTGAAGTCCAAATACTCCCGTATCGAATGAAGCTGCTTCGCCCGCTTCTTTTATGGTTACGTCCATTTCCTTGCGGACTTTTTCCACCATTTCTTCTATACGGGCGGGATGAATACGACCGTCTGTGATAAGCTTTTCGATAGCTATACGAGCTATTTGACGTCTTATCGGGTCAAATCCCGACAGAATAACGACTTCGGGAGTGTCGTCGATAATAAGCTCGACGCCCGTCGCGTTTTCAAGCGCTCTAATGTTTCTGCCTTCTCTGCCTATCAAACGACCTTTCATTTCGTCGTTGGGCAAAGGTATGGTAGTAACGGTAGATTCGGAAACTTGGTCAGACGCACAACGCTGAATCGCGCTGCTAACAATCTCTCTAGCGCGTTTATCACCGTTTTCTTTCGCTTCGGCCTCGATTTTTCTAACGATAACGGCCGCGTCTTTTCTCGCCTCGGAAGTCATTGCTTCAACCAAAGATTGTTTGGCTTCGTCTTTTGACATCTGTGCGGCTTTTTCCAGCTCTGCAATTAATTTCTCATTAAACTTGTCAACTTCAGTAAGTTTTTTGTCAATTTCGGATTGTTTTTGACTTATCGCTTTTTGCTGTTGTTCGAGTTGCTCGGATTTTTTTGTAAGTGTTTCTTCCTTTTTGTCCAAAAGTTCTTCTCTTTGAATCATTCGGGTTTCCTGACGTTGAAGCTCCGAGCGGCGTTCTTTCGTCTGTCTTTCAAATTCTGTTTTTAGTTTTAGCGTTTCTTCCTTTGCTTCGAGTATAGCCTCTTTTTTTAGCGTTTTGGCTTCTGATTTTGCTTCGTCAACGATAGACTGAGCAACGTTTTTTGCATTTCCAATTTTATTATTTATGATTTGCCTGTTAATAAAATAACCCAATGCGCCGCCAGCGATAATGGCTATAATCGGCAACACTATCAATAATACCGTATTGCCGTCAGCAAAGAAGGAAAGTAATGATAAATAATGCATAAATTCCTCCATATTATGTTTTCAATTTTCAGTTAAGGCAAAACACACGTTCGCCTATTTATATAATCAAGTCATATTAACTTAAATATACCAAATTTATGATACAAAAAACCAAGGTAAAAGTCAAGTAGTCTAGGATTAAAATGTTAAGGCAAATAAAAAACCCTTAGAAAAATGATTTCGAAGGGTTTTCAAAGGAAATTTCAGTTATTTTTAGTCCGAAACTTCGTCCGTGTCGTCAGATGCCGTTTTTGTTTCGTGAGACTCGAATTTTGCACGGATAAGTTTTTCAAGTTCCGCCATAAAAGCGGGATTGGTTTCAAAGTAAGTCTTTACGTTTTCTTTGCCCTGCCCTATGCGCTCGCCGTTGTAACTGAACCAGGAACCGCTTTTTTCAACGATGCCGTTATCGATAGCAAGGTCAAGTATGCAGCCAGACTGCGAAATGCCTTTGCCGTACATTATATCAAATTCCGCAAGTTTGAACGGCGGAGCAAGTTTGTTTTTTACCACTTTTATTTTTGTACGGTTACCCACTACGTCGGTACCGTTTTTTATTTGGTCAATTTTTCTTACGTCCAAGCGTACGCTGGCGTAAAATTTTAACGCTTTTCCGCCGGGAGTCGTTTCGGGTGAACCGAACATAACGCCGACTTTTTCACGAAGCTGATTGATAAAAATAATACAAGTGTTAGATTTACTGACGATTGCCGCTAATTTACGCAACGCCTGCGACATCAAACGGGCTTGCAAACCTATATGCGAATCGCCCATATCGCCTTCTATTTCCGCCTTTGGCGTCAAAGCCGCGACCGAGTCGACAACGATTAAGTCTATCGCGCTGCTGCGAACCAAATAATCGGCGATATCAAGCGCTTGTTCTCCGTTATCGGGCTGAGATACGTACAAATTTTCCAAATTTACGCCCAAAGCGGAAGCGTATGTAGGATCGAGCGCGTGTTCCGCGTCTATAAAAGCCGCCGCGCCTCCCATTTTTTGAATTTCAGCGATAACATGCAAAGAAACGGTCGTTTTACCCGAAGATTCAGGTCCGTAAATCTCGATAATTCTTCCGCGCGGCACACCGCCTATGCCCAAGGCTATATCAAGTGTAAGACAGCCAGTAGGAATTACGTCTATATTTCTTGTAGCGGCGGTCTCACCGAGTTTCATTATCGCGCCTTTGCCGAATTGTTTTTCAATTTGCAATATTGCCTGCTCTAACGCTTTTTTCTTGTCGTCAGTCATTATTTTTCTCCTAAATTAGTGTGATTTCATAAATTTTATCATCATAAATAACGCCATGTTTGCGGATTTTTGGCGTATATCTTCTCGGTCGCCATTAAAAAAGTATTTTTTTGTAAAAATAAAGTCGCTGTTTCCTACGGAAATATAACACAGCCCGACTGGCTTTGTCAAGCTGCCGCCTGTAGGTCCAGCTATGCCCGTGGTAGACAAGGCGTAATCCGCTCTGCCGTCCGTAAGCCCTTTGCACATAGCGAGCGAAACCTCTTCCGACACCGCTCCGTATTGTTCGATAGTTTTCTCATCGACACCCAGCCGTTCAATTTTTGACTTGTTAGAATACGTTACGACGCCTTCCAAAAAAATCTTGCTCGCACCTGAGTTTTGCACTATTTTGTCGCAAATAAGACCACCCGTAAGCGATTCGGCGACTGATAACGCGCTTTGACGTATACTAAGCATTTCAACTACGACTTTTCCTAAAGATTCGTTGCTTTCGGCGTAAATTTTTTCACCAAAAAGGTTGTAAACCGAAGTTAAAACCGTGTTGGAAACCTCATAAGTGAATTTTATTTGTTCAAATTGAAATATCAAAAGCGTGTCCAAAAAATCCGTCTGGAATCTGCAACGGTATTTGGAATACAAGCCGCTTTCAAACAATATTTTCTCAATTTCTTCGCTTTCAAGCCCGAAAATTTTGAATTCGAGTAGTTTCGTATCGGCATTACGGCTTTCAACTGAAATATCTGTCAATTTTTACTACCGCCTAATAAATTAAGTCGCCTATTTTTATTCTTGTTTAAAAACAGACTTATTTTGAACCAAATATACTATGCCTGAAATAATAGTCAAAATGGTCGCTATCGTTATCATTATGTAGCCAGCGTAATATACTACGTTATAAATAGTTGTATAAAGCGTAGATGACATAGTTGTTTTTAAGATAAAGAAAAACTTTGTTAAAAACAACAGCGGTATAGCGATGTCTTGAACAAAAGTTTTAGCCTTGCCGTAGATGTTAGCGTGAATTATCACGTTTTTACTTGCGGCTATCTGGCGCACTATGCTTATCAAAAGCTCTCTAGCTATGATTATCGCTCCGAATACGGCGCAAATCCAGCTCGGCGAAAGCGGGCAGTCGTACGCTATCAAAAACAATGCGAATAAAACCAACAGCTTGTCCGCTATCGGGTCGAGAAGTTTACCCAAATCCGTAACCATATTGTATTTTCGCGCGATGTAGCCGTCTAAAAAGTCGGTCAACGCCGCTATTATAAAAATATTCGTCGCCCAAAGCGCTGCGTAATTAAAGTTTAATAAATAAACGACAGTCATTACGGGTATTAAAACTATTCTCACAATCGAGATTTTGTTGGGTAAATTCATTTTACTTCTCCTATTAAATCGTATTTATCGTAATCGGTAACTTTTACAGAAACATATTCGCCTATTAACAAAGGTCTATGGGAATAAATTTTGACAATTCCGTCTATTTCGGGCGACTGAAAATCAGTTCTGCCTATATAATAATCCCCCGCGTCTTCGTCTATAACGCACTTCAAAACTTGTCCGACATAGCCGCGATTAAGTTTTTTTACAATTTTTGACTGGGTAGCGTAAAGCTCCTTTACACGCTTTTGTTTGGTCTTTTCGTTAATTTGTTCGGGCATTTTTGCCGCCGCGGTTCCGTCTTCACGAGAATACGCGAAAAAACCTACGTTATACAGTCTGTATTTAGTCAAAAATGATTTTATTTTATCGTGCTGTTGTTTTGTTTCGCCCGGAAAACCGCTTATAAAGGTACTTCTGACCTTTATTTCGGGGTATTTTTGCGTGAGTTTATCAAACAAATTTAACACCGAGCTTTCGTCGGATTTTCGGTTCATTCGTCTAAGAATTTCGCCGTCGACGTGCTGAAGCGGTATATCGATATACTTGCAAACTTTTTGGTTATTCTTGATTTCGTCTAGTAGTTCGTCGTTAACTAGCTCTGGGTAGCAATACAAAAGCCGTATGCGTTTAAGGTTTTTTATCTCGCTTAGTCTGCGTAAAAGCTCGACCGTTTGGACTTTGCCGTATAAATCCAGTCCGTATTTCGTCACATCCTGCGCCACCAAAATGATTTCGCTGACGCCGTTCGAAACCAAGCCTTCCGCTTGCGCTATTATCTGCTCTATCGGATAAGAAAAAAAACGTCCTCTAATTTTTGGTATAAGGCAATAAGAGCAAAAATTGTCGCAGCCGTCCGATATTTTTAGATATGCGTAATGATAAGGCGTAGTAAGTAAACGCGGTTCCAAGCCCGTTTTTCGGGGCGTGGCGGGCATACATACCCTTTGTCCCTCCATTGTGCTTTTAACCGCTTCACATATATCAAAATTTACTCCGCATACGCAGTCGGCTTCGGTCAGATTTTCATATATTTCTTTGTTGTAAAGCTCGGGCAGACAGCCCGTAATGATAATTTTTTTATTGTTTTCGCCGTTTTTTAACGTGCTTAAATCCAAAACCGTATCGATAGATTCTTTCCGCGCGGCTTCCAAAAAAGCGCAGGTGTTGACGATAACGATATCGGCGTTTTCGACTTGCGGAACGATTTCATATCCGTTATCGAGTAGTTTTTTCAGCATCATTTCGGTGTCGACACGGTTTTTGTCGCATCCGAGAGAAACGGCGCTAATTTTTGTTTTATTCATTTTTATAGAGTTTTTCAAATTCTTCTTTTGAGATAAGGACTTTGCGAGATTTACTGCCGTCGTAGCCGCTTACAAAATGTTTTTGCACCATATCTTCGATTATTTTGCCCGCACGGTTGTAACCTATTGAAAAGCGTCTTTGCAGCATAGATATGGACGCAACGCCCGCGCCGCTGTCGATAATATATTCCAACGCTTGCATAAACAGCGGATCAAGGTCGTCTTCGTCGTCAAAAATCTCGTTTTGTTTTTCTTTTGAAATTTTGTTCTCGACTTCTTCGTCATAATACGCTTCGTTATTGCGTTTGACAAACTCCACCACTCTTTCGACTTCCGCCATAGTAACCAATGCGCCTTGCAGACGCACGGGTTTTGGAGTGTTGCCCATAACGAAAAGCATATC
>JAQUSX010000049.1 GCA_028710055.1 Clostridia bacterium
ACTCGTCGCAAAATTCCAAAAAATCCAACGAACGGTCTTGAAGTAATTTTTGACGAATGTATTTTATTTTGCCGTTAACCGAGTAACTGTCTTTTTTTATCTGTTTGGGATTGTTCTGCTCTATTTTGCTTAGTTCCACGCGGTGAATAATAGAAGCGAAAGCGTCGAGAAGATTATCAAGCGACATATCTTTGACAGCGTAAATAACGTCGTTCACTTCGGGAGACGGTTGTTTGAATAATCTGTCCACGTTTTCTTTTTGCTTCAAACTTTCGGTAACTTCTTTAAACAGTTTGTATTCTTCAAGCTGACGTATGAGCAGTTTTTCGGGAGATTCGTTTTCTTCAAAATCGGGTATCTCGGGAAGCAACGCCCGTGATTTTATTTCCAGTAAAGTCGCCGCCATAGTCATATACTCGCTGGCTTTTTCTATATTAACCTTATTTAGCTGCCCCATATAGCTAAGGAACTGTTCTGTGACCTGCGAAACAAAAATATCTTTAATCTCGATTTTTTCTTCTTTTACTAAATGCAAAAGCAAATCAAGCGGTCCGTTAAAAACGCCTAAATTAAGCGAAAGATCTTCTATTTTTATTTGTTCGTAAATTATTTCGTTCATTATTTTACAATCCGAACAGTCCCCAGAATTGTCCGAACACCCAACGTAAACCGATATTACAGTAACCGATATATAATGAAAGCGGTGAATAGGTGTCGAGTATCGGAATATATTCCCACATAACGAGAATAAGCAAAATCATAATACTGTATCTACGCAAAAAAGCCATAAATTGATTTTGCGGGTTTACAAAGGCCGAAATCAAATTAAAGCCGTCAAGCGGCGCGATAGGAAGCAAGTTGAAAGCGGCAAGGTTTATGTTTATCATAATTGCGAAAAACAGAAAATAATAAACCCATTCCAAAACGCCTGTCAAAAAAGCGCTCATGCCGTACACGTTTACTGAGCTGACAAGATTTTGAAAAGGAAACAATATAAACGCGATAACAAGGTTGGTCAAAACGCCCGCGAGCGAAACCCAAATAAGTCCTTTTTTAAAATTTCTAAATTTTGACGGATCAATAGGCACGGGCTTTGCAAAACCAAAACCAACGAACACGAGCATTAAAAATCCGACAGCATTAAAATGCTTTACGGGATTTGCCGTAAGCCTTCCCATATATTTTGCGGTGTCGTCGCCGTTTAGTAACGCGACGTATCCGTGAGCGACTTCGTGACAAACAATGGCTATATAAATAGCCGCCAAAAAAGCTGTTCCCAGAAGTATCGCTTCGCCGAGAGAATCGGCCAGTTGTATAACTTGTATCATAATCTAATTTAGTTTAGCAAAAGTTTTTTCAAAAGTCAATAAACGGGCGGTCTTATATGAAAGTAAAACCGCCCGAATATTTTTGTATATTTAGTGTCAGCCGATAATATCTAATAAATAATCCCAGTAACCTTTTTTCTCTACGTTCTCAGTCGCTACCAAATCGCATTCGGCCACGGTTACGCCGTTGGAAATGGCATATGCTTTGCCTACAACGTCGCCCGAGGTTATCGGCGCTTTTACTTCAAATAATTCTAGGCTCATTTCCGCTTCGACCGTTCCGCGTTTTCCAAAACAAACGAGTTTTTTACTCGGCGCGTATTTGACCGTCTCGGTTTTGCCGTTTTTAATTGGCGTTTCAGATACGTTGTCGACGTCTAATAAAACTTTGTTTTCATAATTAGCGAAAGCGTAATTAAACATTTCCGAAACTTCGGCAAAACGTTTTTTGCTGTCGCTTGCCCCTATTACGACCGATATATATCTCGTGTCGCCCCGCTTTGCGGTAGCGCATAAGCAATGCATAGCTTCCGCCGTAAAGCCCGTTTTACCGCCGTCACAGCCGTCGTAAAAGCGTGAAAGCTTATTCGTGTTAGTCATTCCCGTAATTCTTCCGTCGGGGTGAACGTAATCTTCCATCCATATTCTTGAATGAACGAAAAAGTTGTCGTGCTTTATTAAAGCTCTGAACATATTAGCGACGTCTATAGCGCAGGAAAACTGGTTGATTGCGGGCAAACCCGTGCAGTTTACAAAATACGTATTGACAAGCCCCAGTTCTTTGCTTTTTTGGTTCATTTTTTCGACGAAAATCTCGACGCTGCCGCATATATGCTCCGCCATCGCCACGCAGCTGTCGTTAGCCGAGCAGATAATGATAGATTTAATTAGATTTTCCGCTTTGTGAGTCGTATTAGCGTCTAAAAAAACCTGACTGCCGCCCATTGACGCCGCTCTGTCGCTGACGTGAACTTCATCGTCAAGACTGATTTTGCCCTCTTCCACGCTATCGTAAATACATAAAAGAGTCATTATCTTGACCATACTCGCTATCGGGCGCGCTTCGGTTTCGTTTCTCGCGTACAAAATCTCGCCCGTATCATATTCCATTAACAAAGCTGACTTTGCTGTCGATGTGTTTGCGATTTTCGTAGTATCGGTCGGCACATTTATAATTTTCGCAGTATCACTCGACGTATTTACAGCTTTTGCAGACGTATCCGCAAAACACAGTTGCGGGAACACAAAAGCCAAAGCCAGTATCAAACAAATAATTATCGCTGATTTTTTCATTTTTATTTTCTCCCGTAAAAAATTTCTTTGATTTTAGTATTTGTTTGCCTTTTTAAAATATACAAAAACGGCGGGTAAGGTAGCCCGCCGAAAATTATTTGGATTTTTAATTTTTAGAAAATATTTTTTGTATCAACTAAATCTAGGTGAAATCAAAATAATTTTAAAGTGTGATTTTTTGCCAGATAGATTTACCTTTATTAGGTAAAGCGAACTGTTCGCGAATCGTATCCGCGATTACGTCAAAACCTATCAGCGTGCCGAGATTAGTAGGAACTATATCTCTTCCGTATATCAGTAACGGAGTGTATTCCCTTGTGTGGTCGGTATGCGCTTTGTGAGTGGGATCGTTGCCGTGGTCGCTGGTGATATACAAAACGTCGTCGTGCTTCATACAAGGCATAAATTCGCCGAGATGTTTGTCGATTTCTTCCATAGCTTGAGCATAACCAAAAACGTCGCGTCTGTGTCCGTAAAGCATATCTGTATCGACCAAATTAGCGAAAACAAGTCCGTCAAACTCTCTGCCGACGAGTTCTATTAATTTTTCCATACCCTCTTTGTTCGTATGCGTATGATAGCTTTCAGTAAGTCCGCGGAAATTGAAAATATCTTCTATTTTGCCTACGCCTATACAGTTAAGTTTGTTCGCTTTAACGTCGTCAAGCAAAGTATCTGACGGCGGCATAAGTGAAAAATCTTTTCTGTCAGCGGTACGCTCAAAAGGATATTTTCCGCTGAACGGTCTCGCGATAACTCTACCTACGTTATAATCGCCGACACAAATATTGCGGATTTTTTGACACCAGTCATAAAGTTGCTGCAACGGTACCTTGTCTACGTGACAAGCTACCTGCAATACGCTGTCCGCTGAAGTATAGACGATAGGTTTGCCTGTTTTAAGGTGTTCCTCACCGAAGTCTCTTATCGCTTCAGTTCCGCTGTAAGGTTTGTTTAGTAAAATCCCGCAACCGAAAATATTTTCAAGTTTCTCTACAAAGGGTTTTGGAAAACCGTCGGGGAAAACGGGGAAAGGTTTATTTATCACTACGCCGGCTATCTCCCAATGTCCCACGGTAGTGTCTTTCGCTTTTGAAAGTTCTGCCATTCTGCCGTAAGCTCCTTTTGCCGAACGGTCGTCAGGATAAACTCCGTCAATATTAAATAAACCTAGTTTTTTAAGATTGGGTATATACATATCGTATGCGCTGAGTGTGTTCTTTAAAGTATTTGCGCCAAAGTCCCCGTACATTTTGCAATCGGGTAACGCACCTATACCGAATCCGTCAATAACAATAACGAATGCTCTCATAAAATTTTTGCTCCTATTGCCGCCATTATATCAAAATATGAAAAAATTAACAATCAAATTAAACCTAAAAATTAAATTATCAATATGGCTCTGGGTAACAAAAATACGATACAGCATTGAAATAAAGCAAAAATCGCTGTAAAAATAACTAAAAATATCAAAATTTGATAATCAGCGTTATAAAAAGAACAGTTGCAGTTATCCAAGGAATATGCCAAGACATATCCTAAAACGAAGGCGCAAAAAGCTATTTGGATAACCGAATAAAACAAAATAAATATCACGCCGTAAAATCCTAAACACCAAACAGATACGCAAAAACCGCCTATGTAAAGCCCGCGGAAGAACGTGATTACAAAAATTAACCATACAGTTATCGAGTTAAATCCGAGAAAAAAAGCTCCTATTATTATAATAATGTTAGGGAAAAAACAATGCCAGAAAACAGCTCCGAAACCGCCCGTAATTATTACGTTTACGGTTATATCGGACTGTATGGACGAAAAAATATTTATTTTTGTCACCGCGCCAAAAATAGCCCCGCCAAGACATACGATCACATTGACGGCGAAAATCCATTTTTTATTAAAAATATAATATCTTGCGGCGTAAAAGATTCTTTCGCAAAAACGACCCATATTTATTAAATATGAGTCGATTTTTGTCGATATGTTAGTTTTTAACATTCCAAAAATTTTTTAATTAAAAAGATTTCGCAAAAATTATCGTATTTATTCTAAACTCAATTAAATACGTACCTTAGCGTTTAATTAACATCAGCCGTATTTTGCTATTAAATGAAATAAATTTAATTTTCTAGCATCCATTGAGCTAAAATGCCGTAGCCTTTCGTGGGATCGTTAATGAATACGTGCGTTACTGCCCCCACAAATTTGCCGTTTTGAATTATTGGACTACCGCTCATACCCTGGACGATTCCGCCCGTAATTTCCAATAATTTTTCATCTGTTATTCTTATAACAATTCCTTTATCGCTTATAGTCGTCTGCGCAAAAACTCTTACTATTTCTATCTCAAATAACTCAGGAGTGTCGCCGTTAATGGTGGTCAAAATGTATGCTTTGCCGGGGATAACTTCCCTTGCGGAAGCGACGCTGTAAAGTTTTTTATCGATATTAGCGGGAAGTTTATAAATATTGCCGTATACGCCGTACTGGTTGTTGACGTAAATATTGCCCAAGGACGCGGTTATGTCGAATACGCCTTTTAGCTCTCCCGCCTGACCTTTTTCGCCTTTGACTACGCCTTCTATGCCGCATTCATAAATCGCGCCGTTAATGACTTTAACTATCTGTTTGTCTTGTGAAAGTATAGGATGACCTAATGAACCGAATTGAAGATTTTTTCTTATATAAGTCATCGTGCCGATACCGCTGGAACTGTCTTTCGCCCACAGTCCAAGTTTGTAAGTTTTACTCATAACGTCGAGTTTCGGCGTTACTTCCAGTTCCGCGACTACTCCGTCGCGAATATATTTTATATTAAGCGGTTTTCCATCAGATTCGTTAGTGATTTTTGACAAGGTGTTGACGTTAGTGATTTTTATTCCGTTTATTTCCGTGATAACGTCGCCGATACATATTCCTGCGCTACGGGCCGGAGAACACACGCCGTCGGGCGAAACAAATTCGTTTAGCCCTATAACCCCTACTCCGTCTCCGTCTATTGTGATACCGATAGGTATACCGCAAAGGTATACTTCTTCGGTGATTTCCGAACCTGTACCAAATAAGTAATCAAATCCGCTGGGCGCGTTTTCTGCGGCAACTACACCGGAAAAACTTATTGTCGCCGCTATTATTACGGCTAATACTGTACTCCAAAATCTCTTCATAACGCGCTCCTAAAAAACTACTAAATAATATTAGTAGTGTGGCGGAAACGGTTACAAATATTTATCGATAATCAATCAAATTCTATAAAAAAATTAAAAAACAAGAATTTTTTATTATTTAAAAATACTTTTAGCTAAATTTTTTTTATACTGCCATATATAGGCTTTTTGAGTAAAACACAACTTGTCTAAAGGTAAAATTTTAAGTTTTAAAAATATCATTGTCTTATAAAACAAAATTGACAAAAACTAAAACGGAGGCATTTCTCCGTTTTAGTTATTTTTTATCGTTGTTTTTATGTTGTCCGCCCAGTCTATCATTTCTTTCGCGTGAAGTCCGCCGTATTCGCCGATATTACTTCCGCCGATAAGACGGGTGATTTCATTGTTTTTGCCTTTTTTATCAAGGAC
>JAQUSX010000050.1 GCA_028710055.1 Clostridia bacterium
AACTTCCTAACTGTTTTTTACACCGCTCAGCAATTAACGACGTGGCGAGAGTAGAAGGCAGAACTTTTATTTTCTCAAAAACAAAAGAGCAGGCAGGTCCCACAAACAACTGGATGGAGCCGAACGAAGCTTACAATCTTCTGTCGGATATTTCCAGAGGTTGTATGAAAGGAAGAACGATGTACGTTATTCCTTATTCTATGGCGCTAGCGGGCAGTCCTTTCGCAAAATACGGTATAGAAGTAACTGACAGCATATACGTCGTTACTAGTATGACCATTATGACACGGGTTTCCAGTAAAATTTTGGACATTATGGGCGACGACTTTGTACGCGGTATCCACAGCAAAGCCGAGCTTGACGCCGAAAAAAGATATATATGCCACTTCCCCCAAGATAACACTATATGGTCGGTTAACAGCGGTTACGGCGGAAACGTTCTGCTCGGTAAAAAATGCTTTTCTTTGCGCATAGCCTCAAACTTGGCGCGCGACGAAGGCTGGCTCGCGGAACACATGCTTATCGTAGGCATTACTCGTCCCGACGGCAAAAAACATTATATCGCCGCGGCATTCCCGTCCGCTTGCGGCAAAACAAATTTGGCTATGCTTATTCCGCCCAAAGAATATCTTGAACGCGGCTACAAGGTGGAAACCGTAGGCGACGATATCGCTTGGATAAGAGTAGGCGATGACGGAGCTTTGTACGCTATCAACCCCGAAAACGGATTTTTCGGCGTTGCTCCCGGCACTAATATGAAAACAAACGCAAACGCGATGCTATCCTGTCAAAAAAACAGTTTGCTCACTAACGTAGCGTTAAATCCCGTCGATAATACGGTATGGTGGGAAGGCATGTCGGACGCTCCCGAAACGCTCATCGACTGGACGGGCAAAGTGTGGCATAAAGGCGACGAAACCAAAGCGGCTCATCCCAACAGCCGTTTCACCGCTCCCATTGTTAACTGTCCTTGCTTATCGCCCGAATATGAAAACCCTAAGGGTGTAAAACTTTCCGCGATTCTTTTCGGCGGCAGACGTGAAGACACCGTTCCGCTTGTTTATGAAGCAAAAAGCTGGAACCACGGCGTATTTACGGCCAGCGTTATGGCTAGCCAAACGACGGCGGCGGCAACCGGCGCGGTCGGCGTATTGCGCAGAGATCCCTTTGCTATGCTTCCTTTCTGCGGTTACAATATGAACGATTATTTCGCTCATTGGCTTGATATAGGCAAAACCTTGAAAAATCCCCCGCGAATATATAACGTCAACTGGTTCCAAAAGAAAAACGGACGCTTTTTATGGCCTGGCTTCGGGGACAATATGAGAGTCCTTGACTGGATTATCGACAGATGCGAAGGCAAAGATTACGGAACAAAGACCCCTATCGGTATCGTGCCTAAAATAAATGAAATAAATCAAAACGGATTGAACGCAAGCGCGGAAGACTTGGAACAAATTTTAAGTGTGGATAAAAATCTTTGGAAAGAAGAAATCCACGATATAGAGCGTCACTATGAAAAATTTGGAAGCAAACTTCCAAAAGAGTTAGTGCATGAGCTTGACGAATTGAAAAATCATATTTTATGAAATTTGAAAAAGTACCAAAAACTCAATACATCGCCGACGGCGGAAAAAACTACGACGACGTAACTTTGCCCGCGCGAGCGACAAGCGGCTCAGCGGGATACGATTTTTTTCTTCCCTGTGACCTTGATATAGAAATCGGGCAAAAAATCACGGTGCCTACAGGAATACGCTGCAAGCTGGACGAAAACGCTTTTTTAGCGGTTTTCCCGAAAAGCGGTTTGGGCGTAAGATACGGATTGAATTTAGCCAATACTATAGGAATCGTAGACAGCGATTACTACGGAGCAAAAAATTACGGACACATATTAATAACCTTAGTAAATAACGGCGATACCCCAATAAATCTTAGTAAAGGCAAAGCATTCGTTCAAGGTATTATTATGCCATATCTAAAAACGGAAGACGACGACGCGTCCGCAAAAAGAACGGGCGGACACGGCAGCACGGAAAAGAGTTTTTAGAAAAAGAGATTTAAACCTTAATATCTGAACTTATAAAATTTAATGAAGCCGTAGTTGCAGAAAAGTTTCAGTTTAAAAAAACAAAAAGAAAAGGAGCTTAAAAACAAAGCTCCTTTTTCGTTAGTCATTATTTTGGGTTGCGCTTGTCGTTATAAATTTTGCGTAAACCGCTGTGTCTTTACTTATCTTTTCTTCAAAATCAAACTTTCTCGTCAAGCTTTGATTTTCATACCAGCCTTCAAAAACGTAACCTTCCTTAGTGGGATCGGTTGGACGGTTTAACGTTTTGCCCGAATTTACAGTCATTGTGTTAATAAGTTTTCCGTTATCGTAATAACTGACTTTGTACGTCCGAGCGCAGCCTGTATATATCGCCAAAACCAAGACTAAACACAAAACGATAAAAATCGCTCTTTTAAAATTTTTCATTTTCTTACCTCCTTTATTTTTAGTATTATTATTAAATTTTTTTCTATTTATCTATTATTACTTCGACGGAAAATTGTATTTTTTCAAAGACGTTTGTAAAGCCCTGTTGAAAACGAACCCATTTTTTCCCGTATTTACGGTAAAATTCGTTGCTTACTCCCAGATAATCGCAGTTTTTTTCGGTTAGTTTTGAAAAAGCCGCGAACACGCTGTCCGTTATCTGCTGTCTTAATTGTTTTTTCATAAAATCCGTAAGTTCAGTTTTTCCTTTCGGTATAAAATTTATCACGTCTCCCGTTGTATCGGTACGCATACGCTCGGCGCGCACGTATATTTTTACATCGTACGTTATTTTGCCGTTTTCATTAAAATTTAGTTCTTTTTTTACTTTTTTTGAACGTATGCCTATACCGACGGTTTTTGGCAAGGATTGAGTCGCCTCCAAGTCGTTGACCACAAAAGTATCGAATGAAGCGGGTACGTTTAGTAATGTTAAACCTTTTGTTTCGTCTTTACTAAGCTCGTCCACGAATTTAAAATCTCTAAAGATAGCGACATCATCCGCCATGAAAAAACCCGTATCTTTCTTTTCGTCCCCGCCCGTCGTCTCTTTTTCTGAACTAAAACTTATTACTGTCAAGTAATCGGAAGCGGAAGGCGTTAACTGCAATGAAATAAATCTAGCCATATAGCTATACGGAATACCCGTATTATGCTCGCTGCCGGACACTATCGTTTGGATGGCAAAAGAAACGCTTGTGTCCAACGGAGTAACTTTTGTGTACAAATCTTTTGCCGAACCCTTGCAGCACGTTACCAAAGAACTGTCACGATAAGCGTCCGACTGCAAAAAATAAGACAAACATTGCTCCAACGACTCTTCTTTATACAAACTTTCTCCAAGTATAATTACGGCGCATTGCCCCAGCGAAGGGAGTTTTCCGGTCTTTGCGTAAACGTCGTAAACGGCAAGAGATATGGTTTTGCCCTTACCCGTGACAAGTCTTGTAAAACTGCCGCCGCTTCCTCCTCCGCTGCTCTGAGAGGAAGATTGGGATGAAGAAATAACTTCGCAGATAATATTAAATTCATCGTTTTCATAGTCTATGCCCATACCCAAAACAATGGAACGGTCTTTTAAAGCCGTAACGATAAACGAGTCAGCCAATAGCATCAATACGAGAGCGACGGCTATTATTATAGCAATTTTTTTCAATGCTTTCATTCTTCAACTCTCCTAGGGTAGATAACCTTCTCTTTTTCTTTTTTATTAGCAAGATAAGTCATAAGCGGCGAAAATAACGGCAATCCATATTGAATAATCCAAAATACAAATCCGTAACCGTCGCGCGAAAACAAATCAAAAATATTATCTTTTACGTTCACAAAAATAGGCACTATTATCATTGGCAACGCAACGGCAATGTTTGTCCAATACGGGTTTTTGTGTTTTTTTACGTTAAAGATATAATGCAGGCATTTATTGCAACAGAAAAATTCTAACGTAGCCTTTATGAATAAGGTAATCAATATAATAGATACGAACAGCCAGTCTATGCGTCCGCTTGTCGTAAGTTTTACGCTGAACTGCGATACCTTGCTTAATACCGATTGACTTTGCACCGTTAACTGGTCGAATAACGCGATATATAGAATATTCATAAATACGGTCAGTGCCATAGACGCGATATACGCTCCGCTAAGCGTAAGAGCGTATTTTTTCTCGGGCTTAAAATCTTTCATAAAAAAAGCCATAAAAGAAAAATCCGAAAACCAAAAAGTATTTTTCGCCGCGGTTTCTAAGACGGGCTGAAAACCATCGTCTAAAATAGGTTTGATATTTGCAAAATTCGCGTTTCTTGAAGAAAGAAACAGCATTATTCCAAAAGAAAGATAAATAACTACAAAAAGCATCTCGGAAAGCCTGGCGAAATTATTTATACCTTTTCTAGCCATATACATAGATAGAGCGGCTATAGGAATAATAAACGCGAACCAGTTAGTTTTTACCGCGAACGTGACCGAAAAAAGTTCCAGACAGGATTCCATTATTACCGCCGCGCGTAAATAAATGTATATAAACATTATCGCAAATAAAATTTTACCTGCGGCTTGACCTATGGTTCTATCAAAAATATCTTTTATTGATAGTCTCTCGGTGTTAAGCTTTAGCGCCCACATAAAGAATAAAAAACAGATAAAATCCACAGCAAAAACCAAAATGATAGAGATCCAGTAATCTCTTCCCGCGCCTTTTGCCAGCGCGGATGGCAAAGAAAGATATTTTCCCACGGGCACTATTAACATTAACATCATCGCGACTTGTTCGGTTTTTATTTTATTGTTCATTAGACTCCTCCTGACGCGTAACGTTATCTTGCTTTATAGCTAGCGGTCTTTTTATCTGATCTGTAAGTTTTTTCTTCATTATCGCATCTTTTCTGTCTGATAAAATATTCGGAGCGAACGGCGCCAAATAGGGCGTACCAAACGTTTCCAGCGATATCACATAGGAAAGCAAAAATATTATCGTCAAAATTATTCCGTGCAAGCCCATCATGCCACCAATGAAAACCAAAATTAATCTTAATAGAGTAAACAATAAAGTATTATCGGGTATCGTATATAGACCGATACTCGATAATGCGCCTATCATAACGGCGGGCGCGCTTAGTAATCCCGCTCTTACCGCCGCGTCTCCAAGTACTACCGCGCCTATTATCGATAAACTTAATCCCGCTATGGACGGCATTCGAGCGTTAGCTTCTCTTAATATATCAAACAGCACTAATACCACAATCATTTCCGCAAAAGGCGTAAACGGTATGGGATCGGTAGAACTTAATATCGTTATCAAAAATTTTGCCGGAATAATGTGATAGTTATATAACTGAAAAGTCACGTATAGCGCGGGCAAAAATAAAGACGCCAAGGCTGAAAAAATACGTAAAAACCTGCCCATCGATGCTATTACAGGAGCGTCGTAATAATCTTCGGGGCTTTGGATGTCTTCCACAAACATATAAGGGACAGTCAAAACTATCGGTGAGCCGTCCACAATTATAGCGACTCTTCCTTCCAATAAACGCGACACCACAACGTCGGGCTTCTCGGTGGAGCCTACCATCTTAAAAACGCTGCATTTTGGATTGTCTAAAAAACAAGCGATATAGGACGCGTCGACAATGCCATCGATATTTATAGCTCTGATTTTTTGCAATACCATATTGACGGTTGTGCGCGCGGCTATTGAATCAATGTAACAAACAGCTATCACAGTATCCGTATATTTTCCAACGCTTAAGTTTTCTATTTTAAAATCTTCAGTTTTTATCCTTTTTCGCAACAGAGTAATATTTTGCTGCACACTTTCAACAAAACCTTCGCGCGGACCTTTTGTTACGTTTGTGGTAGGCGGCTGCGCGATACTTCTTCCTTCCGTCGTCCTAGTATCTACCGCTATGCAAGTGTTTTCATCTCCGCAAAAAATAAGACTGTTTCCGTTGAGAAACATTTTCAGCATTTGCTCGTACGTCACGCATATCTCCGCCCCCACTCCAAAAGCGATTTTATCAAAAATGTCTTGCGCCGACATAATCTTTTGACCCGACGCGCGCACTATACTTTCTACTACGCAATCCGATACGTTCTTGTCGCTTACCATAGCGTCAAGACTAAGAATATCCACAGGTTTACCCGCGGTTTTAATCGT
>JAQUSX010000051.1 GCA_028710055.1 Clostridia bacterium
TCTGACTTCGTCGGGCGTTAAACAAACTTCTTTTGTCTGGTAACCGCCCATAGGCAAAACAAAACATATTTTGCCGTTTTCGTTTTTCTTGTCCTGTCTCATCTCGGGCATAAGGCGGTTGATATCGATATTTATTACGTCCGTAAAAGAGCGTATAATATCGCGTCTTTCCTGCAAAAATTTTTCATTAAGCTTGAAAACTTGTTCCGCAATCAATAACTCGTAATACAAGCCGTTTAACACCGCCGTACCGTGCGGCAGTTCGTACTCCACTTCGATAGCGTGCCCTATCGTGTGTCCCATATTCAATTTGCGACGTATAAGGTCGTCCGTTTTATGTATTTTTGTAAGGTAAAACTTGAAATTCGCGCATAGTTTTACAAGATTTTCCGTGTATTTTTCTTTTGTGAGTAAAGCTTTTACCGCTTCTTTTTCTATCGCTTTTGAGATAAAAGTATATTTCGCGATTTCTCCCCAGCCGTTAATGATTTGTCTTTCGTCAAGCGTTTTTAAAAAATTGAAGTCTATTATCACGTCGCCGCAATGATACGCCCCGACAAGATTTTTTATGCCTTCGAGATTTATCGCCGTCTTGCCGCCTATCGAGCTGTCGGACATTGCCAAAAGAGTCGTCGGATAGTTAACAAAATCTATTCCGCGTTTGTATATAGCGGAAGCAAACCCCGCTACGTCGCCCACGCTTCCGCCGCCGACGGCAACGATTTTGCCGTTTTTATCAATATTTTTTTCGGCGCAGAAAGCGCATATTTTTTCCAGATATTCAAAAGTTTTCGCAAATTCGGCTTCGGGTAAAATGAAAACGTTGTCGCCGTAAATCGAGTATAAGTTCGGCAACTTTGCGTCGGTTACAATAACGGTGTTATCGCGAAATTCGTCGACATTAAAAGTTCCGTATTTTATCATTATTAAGCTAGCCTCCTAAAAAAAATTTTTTTATCTGAGATCAATCGCGTTAAGTACGACTGTCGCAATCATATTTCGGGCTATTACGCAGATATTAGGCACAACGCAAGTATCGCTTCTTTCATAATGCGAATGGGTTTTTTCTTTGGTCACAATGTCGATGGTTTCCGTCTGTTTTTTTGTTGACGGCACGGGCTTTACGGTAAGACGGACGACGATATTCTGCCCGTTTGACATACCGCCGATTATTCCGCCGTTGTAGTTTGTTTCATAATAAATTCTGCCGTTTTCGCAATTTAGCTTTTCGCAAGCTTGCGTTCCAGACATCTCGGCAAACTTTCTGCCCAAGCCGAATTCTATACCCTTTACAGACGGTATCGCCGTTAAATATTCGGCTATTTTTGCGTCGAGCTTGTCCGAATATTTATGAAAATCGCCGACACCCATAGGCAGTCCGATAACGCCAACTTCCACAATTCCGCCCACAGTATCGCCGTCCGCTTTGGCTAAATTTATTGCTTCTATCATTTCGTTTTCGGCAGATTTATCTATCGTTAATACGGGGCTTTTGTCAATTTTATTAGCCTGTGTATTATAATCAAACTCGGTCTTTGCTTCTATTCCGCCGATATTAGCGGTATATGCATAAGTGAAAATATTATTTGCCGCGAGTATTTGTCTGCAAATATTGCCGATTACTGTGTGCGCGAGCGTGCTTCTGCCGCCAGCGTATTCGGCAACCGCCCTTGCGTCAGTAAGACCGTATTTAACGCAGCCTGCTAGATCAGCGTGCGACGGTCTTATCGCTGTAATGGGGGGCTTTTCGGTGAATTTACTGTCAACGTTTTCCACGATAAATTTTAACGGCAATCCGTTAGTTATGCCATATTTAGTCAGTCCGCTAATTATACGTATTTTGTCCGTTTCGATATTTTGCCTTTCGCTACGACCAATGCCCTTTTTTCTCAAAAACAATTCGCTCGAAATCTGTTCGACATTAATTTCGAACCCGCGCGGCAGACCGTAAATTTTGCCGCCTATTATTTTTTCGTGCGAACCGCCGTATGTGGAAAATTTTATCATTGCACCTTTATTTTTTTTATTTTATTATTTATTTACTGTCATTTGTAAATTTATTTTAAATAGCTTTTTATTTAGCAAATATCAAAAAGCGTACGGCAAGATTTAACGCGGTCTTTGCTACCGCTATGGTGATATTGCCGCCGAAAACCGTCAAAACTATATTGCCGTTAAGGTCTGTGCGGTAAACAAACGCTCCTACAGCGTTAATTCTATCCAGCGTGACATCAGACGGGTGACCGTAAGTATTGGTCGCTCCGACGCTTATAACCGCGTATTCGGGCTGCACCAACGCCAAAAATTCCGCCGACGTGGATTGCTCGCCGCCGTGATGGGCAACTTTTAATACGTCTACGTCGCCGTCGAATCCGTCGCCGAACAGATTATTTTCAACGTTCGCAATAAAGTTTTGCTCAGCGGCTTCGTCCGCGTCGCCCGTAAACAAAAGTTTTACGTTGCCGTAAGTAAGAAGTAAAATGGGCGAAATATTATTCTTTTCCTGCGCCGTGCCGAGTTTTGCGTACATTTGTTCCGTCGGGTTGTAAATATGTATCGTCCAGCCTACGCCGCTTATCGACTCGCCTTGGAGATTGTAATAAATATCAGTCAATATGCCGCTTTCACGTTCGTTATAAACCGCTTTGACAAAGTTTTCGTATACTGTCGTCGTTATAGTCGCGTAATTGCCGTCGGGGTATAACTCGACAAGCGGATCGAACTCAAATTCCGAATAAACCATAGGCTGATAAACGCTCAATACGTTTATTTTGTCGGACGCGATAATGTTGTCCAGACTTCCGCTGTGGTCGCTGTCGCAATGCGTCAGCATGCAGTAATCTATCGTAACGTATTCGTCTTCGGGGTACAAAGCAGTCAGATAGTCGATAACGCCGTTAGCCAAAACCGAACTGTCCTTACCGCCGTCTATAAGCATAGTCTTGCCGTCGGGAAACTGAATAAAAATACAGTCGCCCTGCCCTACGTCTATGTAATGAATTTTTAGCTGTCCGTTTAAAATTTCTGCATCTACGCCGGAAGTATCGACTTCGTAATCGTAAGTTTCGTAAGTGTAAAACTTAAATAAATCCGAATTTGCTACAGTAAAATCAAACGGCGGCAGATCGAGATAATACATAGTGCCGCAGAATAATAACGCAATGACTATTACTGCCGTGAAAATACCGATTAATACTTTTTGACCCGCAGTCTTGTCTTTGGATTTATTTGCAGCAACGGCGACACCCGCCGCAATTACGCCTGTCGCGAATTTGGCTAAATCCGTTTTTTTCTTTTGAGTGGATTTACTAACCGTTTTTTTGCCGCCCGAGTTGGCTCCGCTTTTTTTTGTCGCCATTTTTACCCTCCGAAAAAAATTTTCTTTAAAATGACATTTATTTTAAGGTTTATTAGTTTATTTTATGCCAAGCGAAACGAATATTTCGTCCATCGCTTCCATAGTCGCTTTATATCCTATGTCGACCATATCGCTTCTGCCCAGACTTTGCGTCGAGCTGAATTTTGTAAGGTCGGGTTTTATGATAATATCGGAGTTCATTTCGCCTTTATAGGCTGTCGACTTCATAACTATACGCCATGTCGCCGTTGCAATATTTAAAAATTTCGTTTTTTGTTCGCCGATACCCATACCGCGAGTGCTGTTGATATCTACTGATATAACAAAATCCGCGCCCATATGTCGAGCGACGTCGGCCGGTATTGTGTTAAGTAAACCGCCGTCTACCAATAGCTTATCCTCGTGCGAAACGGGTTTAAATACAAGCGGAACGGCGCAGCTTGCAGATACCGCTTTTGCCACGCTGCCTTTATTAAACACGTATTCTTCGCCCGTTATTAGGTCCACCGATACGGCTCTGAAAGGAATTTTCAGTCTGTCAAAAGTAACGCCCAATAACAGTCTGTCGGCTACTCTTTCGATATTAGACGCGGGTGTGGAAACGAATAAGAAATTTTGATTTTTTATATCGCTGTCGGCAAAAGTATGAGAAAAATCTATCATTTCGTCCGCGGAATAGCCCGCGGCATACGCCGCTCCGACAAAACTGCCCGCGCTTGTGCCGACTACATAATCAAACGTTAAACCTTTTTCTTCAAAAGCTTTAATCGCGCCGATATGAGCGAATCCGCGCGCGCCGCCGCCCGAAAGCGCAAGACCTATTTTGTACTTCGTCTTGATTTTGGGAATGATATTTTCTTTCAATTCTACTTTTTTCTTTTTAAAAATTTTCATACGTACCGCCTTTTAATAGCAAAATTATATAACAAAACGCTAAGTAATGCAATGCTTTATTTCTTTACTTTCCATGATAAGTTTGCTACAATTCACTTATTAAAAGGAAAAATATTATGACCACACAACAGCTGCTCGCGCCTTTTAGACGCGCGATAACGGATTTTGATATGATAGCGAACGGCGACAAAATTGCCGTCGGTGTTTCAGGCGGCAAGGACAGCCTTACTTTACTCGCGCTGCTTAAAGCTTACCAGCGGTTTTCGCCGCAAAAGTTTGAACTAGCCGCCATAACTGTGGATATGGGTTTTGCCGAGCACGATTTTTCACCAATCGCCGATTTTTGTAAAGATAACGGCATTGATTATTATGTGGAAAAAACCGAAATTGCGCAAATAATTTTTGAAAAATGTCCCGACAATCCTTGCAGCCTTTGCTCAAAAATGCGTCGAGGTGCGTTGAATACGAAGATAAACGAAATAGGTTTTAACAAACTGGCTTTGGGGCATCACTCCGACGACGTTATCGAGACATTTCTTCTTTCGTTCTTTTACGAGGGCAGACTGTCCGTTTTTTCACCGAAAAGTTATATGTCAAGAATGAAAATCACCGTCATTCGCCCCATTGTTTACATTTCCGAGCGCGAAATAAACGCTTACGCAAAAAATCTTCCCGTGGTAAAAAATCCTTGTCCCGCTGACAAGCATACACAAAGGCAATATATGAAAGACCTTATTCACAAAATACAAGAGGACATACCTTTTGTGAAAGAACGAATGTTTTCCGCCGTTTGTCATCCCGAACGGTACAATCTTTGGGACAATATCCGCCAAAAATACCTTGACGAACTTAACGACAGCGATAAATAAGCCGTAAATAGTCTTTTTGACACGTTTCGACAATATATTAGTACTACATTTCATGCGGAGGAGCCTCAATGAGAGAATATATTGTCGAACGGGTGATTGCGGTGGCTGATTACATAATAGACAGCCAAAGCACGGTACGCGGCGCGGCAAAAAAATTTGACGTTTCAAAATCTACCGTGCATAAAGATTTGACGGAAAGGCTGCGATTGATAGATAAACAGCGTCTGCGCATGGTAAAACGGGTATTAAACCTTAATCTCGCTGAACGGCATATTCGCGGCGGTCTCGCCACAAAACTAAAATATATGCACTAAATTTATAAAAAAAAGCGGACGTTATTCGTCCGCTTTTTTTCTGTTTATTAAAATCTTGTAACTAGATTATTTTAAAAATTTAATCTATCGGGGCGACTATGACTTCGGCTGTTTTTTCGAGTTTTACCCTTTCGTTATGAAGTCTCGTCGCGAAAATCAAAGGAATAATTGATAACAAAGCCAATACCGCCGAGCCGATAAACAAATAATGCGTCGGCAGACTTTCAGTATAGACCATACCGTTTATGCCGATAATATCGCGCGACGCGCCTGTCGCTTCTATAATCGGTTGCGCGATAAGCGAACCCAAAACCATCGGGAAAAGCACAAAGAATAATATCCTTATGCCCTCAAACTGTCCCCTTTGCTCGTCTGGATAGAGTTTTTTCTGCCAAACCATATACGTTTGAATACTGCATACGTAACCTATACCCAGTAAGGTTATGCCAATAAGTATAGGAAGGTTTTTAATATTAAACACGTCCGAATAACCAGCAACGACTCTATTCGGGTCAAGTCCGCTGCCGTCGCCTACAACGAAAAAGATATATAACGCGCCGATAATGGTAACCGCTATCGAAAAAAACGCAACTATAGGCGAGCGGTTTTTGTTGATAAGGAATATCGCGGGTATCGAGATAAGCGTTGCTATAATTAGCGGAATGCCTAAGAGCATACCCGCGTTGCCTTCGCCAAACTGCAAACTGA
>JAQUSX010000052.1 GCA_028710055.1 Clostridia bacterium
CTACTACAATCGACGTTATCTGTACGTTTTTAAAAGCGACCGAAGGCACCGTTACGGTAGACGGTTTCACAGTTGGTAAAGACGACGTAAAAATTCGCAAAATTATCGGAGCGGTATTTCAAGACGGATTACTCGACAATATTTTAACTGTGGAAGAAAATTTGTATTCCAGAGGAAGTTTGTACGGATTGAAAGGGAAATCCCTTGCCGACGCCGTCAATAACGCGGCGAATCTCGTGGGCGTTACAGAACTACTCAAAAGACCGTACGGAAAACTAAGCGGCGGTCAGCGCAGACGATGCGATATCGCGCGCGCTCTTATAAACACCCCAAAAATTTTATTTTTAGACGAACCCACAACGGGGCTTGATCCGCAAACTCGAAAAGCCGTATGGGAAATAATTGAAAAACTAAAACAAAATAACGGAATGACTATTTTTTTCACTACGCATTATATGGAAGAAGCGGCAAGCGCGGATTTTGTGGAGATTATCGACAATGGTCTCATTGTGGCAAGGGGTACTCCAAATCAACTGAAAGAAAAATATTCAAAAGACAAATTGCTTTTGACTCCTAGTAACTATGACTCGTTAATTGAAAAACTTAAAGAAGCCAAAATTAAATACAAAACTAACGTCGATGTAATAAGCGTTGATATTTCCGACACAATGAGCGCATTGCCTATTATTGAAAATTTTAAGAATGAAATAGATGGTTTTGAAGTGCTTAAAGGCACGATGGACGATGTTTTTATTAACATTACAGGAAAGGAGATAAGACAATGATTGGGATGATTTCACGAAATTTAAAAGTTTTTTTCAAAGATAAAACGTCCGTTTTCTTTTCTTTACTTGCCGTATTCATTACGGTAGGATTGTATTTGTTATTTTTGGGCGATATATGGGTAAGTAATTTCAGCGGATACGAAGGCGTCAGATATATGATGGATTCTTGGATAATGGCGGGAATACTGGCGATTACTTCCGTTACTACCACTATGGGCGCGTACGGCACTATGATTGACGACAAAACAAAAAAAATTGATAAAGATTTTACAGTATCGCCGTTTTCCGCTCAAAAAAGGACTTTGGCTTACATAATAAGCGCCGTTATCATAGGAATTATAATGAGTCTGGTTACTCTTATATTAGCCGAAATATATATAGTGATTAACGGCGGCGAGTTGATGAGTTTTACAGCTTTAATAAAGGTTTTGGGTTTGATTGTGCTTTCCACTACTACGAACTCGGCATTGGTATTTTTCATTGTGTCATTTTTCAGCACGAATTCTTCTTTTGGAACGGCAAGCACGGTAATAGGCACATTAATAGGATTTTTGACAGGCGTGTATTTGCCGATAGGACAACTGCCCGAAACGGTACAATATATTATAAAAGTATTCCCTCCGTCGCACTCGGCGTCTTTATTCCGCCGAGTAATGATGGCAGACCCGATTGCGGTAACGTTTGCGGGAGCGCCTGCGGAATATCTTACGACTTTTTACGATCAAATGGGTATAACAATATCTTTCGGTTCCACAACTTTGCCCGCGTGGGCTAATATACTCGTTTTGATAGGATCTGCCGTTATTTTTTATTGCTTAGCTTTAATTAACATTTCGCGCAAAAAAGTATAATATTTTATAAAAAAACGGTCGTCTTAGTACGACCGTTTTTATTTTTTTTTGATTATGATTTTGTTAATCTGCTTATGTTTCCTTTCTAGCTATATTTTTGCTAGAAAATTTTGTTAAGTTTTTGTTTTTTTAGTTTCATTTGTTAATTTGATTAACTTCGGAAAAGTAACTTTTTTAGATTTAATTATTTTTTAATTCTTTCTTCTATTTCGGCGATGACCTTTTTGCAGAGTTCATCCAGCTTTTCAAAATTAACGTTTTTAACGTAATATTCTTCGAGTTTTCTATGAACTTGTTTAGCTTTTAATAAGCTCGCTCCTGCTTTGCCGGTATAAGTTTTAACCGTGTCAGCGCAAAATTGCAAGATATCTTTGTTATCGCCGCTAATAACACTGCCCTCGCGGACAAACAGGGTATTAAGCGCGGGTATTTCTACGAAATCCAAAACATCGCCCACAAGGGGATTTTGCGATACGGTAATAGCGTGGCCGTCTTCGATAAGAGCTTTTTTTATTTCTTCCATAATTTTTGCGGATTCGCTTTCGCTGCCGATTACTTTGAATATTTTTTTGTAATTGTTTTTATTAGCGATGCTAAATAATCCGTTTTCGTTTATGGTCGAGATATAAAGTTTTCTTACCCGCGCGGTAGAATCTGTAACACCTACTCTTGCGTTCAAAATATATTCTTTGGCTTTTGCTTCGGCGTCAAAATCTTTGCTTTCCGTTAACGCAAGCGAAAGTTTTAACGCGGTTGCGGCGATAGATATAAAGCCGTACGCAATGTCGAACAGCGTTTTTGTGTCCGCGATAAGTTTTGTAATTTCCGTTTTGTTTTTGGCTATATCATCGCTAATATGTTCGCCGACGTTTATTATTTTGTCAGCTACAGCGGGAACGTTCGCTTCGATAACGTGCGGCGCGGTGCCGTCAACCACGCATATATTTCTATCGGCGAGCCGTACGCCGTCAAGGCTGTCGAAGTCGGAAGAGCAATAAAAATATTCAACAGGCTCGCCTTTTTTAATAAAGTACTCGCCGATTTTCCTCATAAAAGTGCTTTTGCCTGTTCCTGGTCCGCCCTTTATTACGTATTCGTATCCGTCTTTTTCCTTGTTGTTGATATAATCAAAAAAGTTACTAAATCCGATGCCGGTATTTGCGCCGGCAAAATAATGTTTTATATTTTTCATATCTTTAATATATGAAAAAGAGTCAAAAATGTGCGGTGAAAACTTTATTTTTTTTAGATAATTCCGATATCAATTTCACAGTCGATTTTTTATACGTATTAGAAGAATTTAACAAAAAATGTTTAGTTATTTAGTAGCGAATTTTTATTACCTTACAAAATTAAAAGTTAACACTTCTCAATTTTCGTTTATATAATAAATGAGGAGAAAAAATGAAATATTTTGTTGAAATGTCCGATGAAAGAAACGGGCTTGTAAAAAAAATGTTAAGCGACGAGCATTACCCAGCATATGAGTTGGCATCAGGCTCGAAAAATATAAGTAGCGGTGACGCGCTGGTTTTTTCGCCCGCAAAAAAATGGGATGAAAAGCTTGTCGCAGAATTGCCAAACGGAATATTTCTTTTTTCTGGGAACGTGCCGGACAGTTTTTCAAAACAGCTACTATCAAAAAATATTTCTCACAAAAATTATTTGAAAGACGAAACTTTTATCGTAAAAAACGCTAATTTGACCGCGGAAGGCTTATTAGCGCTCATTATTGAAAACACGAAAAAGTCGATTTTTGAAAGCTCGGTACTTATTTTAGGGGGAGGCAGAGTAGGCACAGCGTTAGCCGCATTACTGTGGAAATTAAACGTAAAAACGGCGATATGCGAATACGACGTCAATAGATGCGGCGGACTTTACGTTTTTTGCGGCGACATCATAATTGGAGAAGATTTTGTCCGCAGACTTGATGAATTTGATATCATCGTAAATTCGATACCTGCAGCGGTAATCAACCAAAAAATTTGCGACAAAATTCCCAGTTCGACAGTTTTAATCGAAGCAGCTTCCGTTCCGTGCATTGCTTGCGAGAACGTCAGATTTAATTACGTACCCGCTCCGAAAATCCCGCAAAAATACAGCGCGGAGAGCGCGGCAAGACTTATGGTGGAATTTATAAAGAAAAGCAGTTTTAGCATTTGAATCAGCATATTTCAAAGCTCATAGTTTGCGAATAAAACCCGATATTTGCGACAGATATGCAAATTATGTCTTGTATTTATATTAAAACAAAATCGCAAAAGAAAATGAAAAAATGGCACTAAAAAAAAGAACAAACAAAACCTTAGCATATAATAATAAGCGTAAGAAGGAATATTTTAAGGGGAACAAACAGATATGATAAAAAACATAGGATTCGCGATAACAGGTTCTTTTTGCACCCACGCGAAAATAATTACGGAAATTGAAAAACTTGTAAAAAAAGGGTACAACGTTGTGCCGATACTCACCCCGTCGGTTATCGAGACCGATACGCGTTTTGGAAAAGCGAAGGATTTTTTACAAAAAATTACGAGCGCGTCGGGCAACGAGCCGATAACCACCATAGTGGAAGCGGAACCCGTCGGACCTAAAAATCTTATTGATATTTTAGTCGTTGCGCCGTGCACAGGTAATACTCTTTCTAAGCTTGCCAACGCAATAACCGATAACGCCGTGACTATGGTTGCGAAAGCGCATATGCGGAACAATAAAAAAGTCGTCATAGCCGTTTCTACAAACGACGCACTAGGGCTTAACTTACATAATATAGCAAAACTTATTACCGCGAAAAATATTTATTTCGTGCCGTTCGGGCAAGACGACGCTTTAAAAAAACCGAAGTCACTCGTCGCGGATTATTCTCTACTGGAAGAAACGATATTAGCCGCGGACAAAAACGAGCAAATACAACCCGTACTTATAGGCAGATAATAATTAAAATCCCGATTTAATCATTTCGGGATTTTTTTTATTCAATCATATAGCCGTAAGTAACCAAAGCAATTTCGAAAAATAAGTAAATAACTTTGCGTAAATTTTACATATATTTAACGCTAACGTGATAGTTAGCGTTTTTTATTTGAACTAAAATGCAAGTATAAATGAGACATATTAATTTTTAAGGAGAAATAAAAAATGAAAAAATTTATCAAAATTATGGTTATAGTTTTGGCTTTGGTGATTTCTGCGAGCGCGTTTGCCGCTTGCGCGGAAGAAAAAAATATTTTGGTTATCAGCCGCGAAGACGGTTCGGGTACCCGTGACGCATTCGACGGACTTGTAAAATCTTCCGACGGCGCGACTTTGAAAAAAGACGCCGCGGGCAATTCTTATTCTGAAAGTCCTTTTGTTGAAACAGCGTTATTTTTGAGTAAAACGGGCGACGTTATAACAAAAGTCAGTCAAACGAAAACAGCGATAGGTTATATTTCACTCGGCTCGCTTAACGATACCGTAAAAGCGTTGACGGTCGAAGGCGTGGAAGCGACAGCGGCGAATGTAACGAACGGCTCTTACAAACTTTGGAGACCTTTTGTAATAGTGACCAGCAAAAGCGTGTCATTGACCGCAGCAGCCGCGGATTTTATCTTATACTTGCAAAGCACTCAAGCGCAAACAATAGTAGCGGAAAATAAATACGTCAACGATACCGCAACGGCTTCTTACACCGCGCCCGTTCAAGCTATTACGGGAGTAATCGTAGTAAGAGGCTCTACTTCTGTAGATCCGTTAATGGCGGAATTAATAGCTGATTATCTTAGTATCGGCGGGGCGAAAGTGTCGGGAATAGATTTCCAAGTCGACGCTCAAGGCAGCTCGCACGGCATCGCCGCGGCAAAAGAAGATACGACGGGAAACGTTATCGGTATGAGCAGCAGCGCGATAAAATCCGCCGACGCGGAAGTATTAAATCAGTTTGATATAGCGAAAGACGCTGTGGCAATCGTGGTAAATAACGCAAATTCTATCAGCAACATTACGTTACAGCAACTATTCGATATCTATACGGGCGAAATCACAAAATTCAGTCAATTAGGATAGGACATGACGGCTAATAAAAACAAAGAACTTATTATCAAAATATTATTCGGTATAGCGGCGATATTCAGCGTAATCGCCGCGATTACCATATTTATGTTTGTGTTTATGCGCGGTATTCCCGCATTTACTAAAATCGGCGTATTCAATTTTTTGTTCGGAAAAGTATGGATGCCGAACGGAAACGATACATACGTGTCCGACGTAGTGGCGGGACAATACGGCATTGCCCCGATGATTGTGGGCAGTATTTACGCTACGCTAGGCGCATTGTTGATAGGCGGAATCGGCGGATTTTTCACCGCGGTATTTCTTTCAAAGTTCTGCCCGAAAAAATTAAAAGGCGTATTAACTCAGTTTGTAAATTTACTAGCAGGTATTCCGTC
>JAQUSX010000053.1 GCA_028710055.1 Clostridia bacterium
TCGCCGACTCGTCCTAACTCTACCGATGAAAGAATAACGTTATTGTTTGCGTCGTAAGTAGTTACGGTGACTTTCGCGTCTTTTATCGCCGTTATATAAGCCGCGTCGATTTTGTACGGCGCATAATAAGCGTAATTTGGATCGCTTTCCAGCATTTCGGTAAGAGCCTCAACTTTTTGGTTGTAAGCGTCGCTGCCGACTTCGAGAGAACTTAACTGCGGTTCTATTTCGTCTACGAGATCATTGATTTTTTCTACATAAACGATTTGCTCATTATACGACATAAGGTCAAAATAATTTTTTTGCGCTTCCAAAGTGCTTATTGATTGGCTCAGTCCGTATATTCCCGAAAGCGTCAAAACGATAGTAACGATAATCATTTGCATCGCGCCCGCGAATTTTGCCATAAACGGTCTAAGAGTACTTACTACGGCTTCGTTGCGTTCGCCTTGTTTGTAGTCATTATATTCCACGCAGTTGGTCATATTGATAATGGATGCTGTATAGAACATCGATTGCCCCATAGAAACAACCGCCGCGAATATCGCCAAAAGAACGATATTTACGCCGTTCAACCAGCCTATACTAGCTATGCCGATATAACCCGCTATCGCTATGCAAATACTGATCGCTTGTAGTTTTTTACGTCCGAGTTTGTTTGCCAGCACAGGATAAATTATGTTAATAAAGATACTGGGTATGCCGTACGCCGCAACCAAAACCGTGTACAAAAATCCGTCGTAACCGATTTCCATATAAAGCAGGTTTGCTGCAAAAGAAACCAGCATTGCGCTGCCGACGTTATAAAACAGCATTGATAAAGTCAGCCACAATATTTGGTCGTTTTTGACAATCGTCTGCCACATTTTTTTCAACGATATTTTTTCGTTCTTTTCGGCGATATAATTTATCGGTTCTTTTACACCTAGACTGGTCATAAGCTGACAACCGATAAAAGCTACGGCGATAACGATAGATACCATTCTGTACGCGGAAAGCACGTTGCCTGTGGTAAACATAGGTATAAGACCCTGCGCCAAAATCGCTCCGACACCCGCAAAAAGTACGGTAAGCATCGTTACGTTGTTTCTTTCTTTTTTAACGGACGAAAGCGCGGGCAACATTGACCAATAGCCTATGTCGTTCATGGTGAAAGTCGATTCCCAAAGCAAATACATTACGCACATAAATACGACAAAATCCCATCCTGCCAGCGTTTGAATGTTGAACATCAATATTATTGCCAGTCCGCAGGTTAACGCTCCGATAAGTATCCAAGGTTTAAACTTGCCCATTCTCATGTGAGTGCCTTCGATAATCGCTCCCATCATAGGATCGTTTACCGCGTCCCAGATACGTCCGCCCACGCCGATAATCAAACTTATCGTCGTAAACTGCGACAAGGACAAAGGTACTCCGAATTGAATATAAACCATCAAAAACGACGCAATCAACTGATAAACCATATCGCGTCCGATACCGCCGACGCTGAACAGCCATTTGTTTTTATTAAACTGTTTGCGTCTGTTGACTTCCTCAACGCTCAACTCATTGGCGGCTACTGTTTTTTCGCTCATATAATCCCTCCTTAAAGCTTTCTTGTGTAATTTTATTTTTGTAAGACCAAATCATCTATTGACCGAGTCTTTCTTCTTCGTATAATAAATTAGCCAGTTTTACAAACTGTCCGACTGAAAGCGTTTCCGCTCTCGCGTTTTTATCCGCTCCCGTCCTTTCGATTAATTCCATAGCTTTTTCTTTGGTTACATCAAAAAAAGCGGAAAGGTTGTTTTGGAGTTGTTTTCGCCTTGACGAAAAAGCGTATTTTACCGTTTTTCTAAAAAATTCTTTATCAATTATGTCATATTTATTTTTATTAAAATCCATACGCACAACAGCGCTGTCAACGTTCGGCGAGGGAAAAAACATATCGCGTTTGACAATACGGGTGACTTTTATATCGGCGACGCTTTGCACCGCCACCGTTATCGCACCGTAATCCTTGCCTCCGCTATTTGCCGAAAGTCTTTCCGCTACTTCCTTTTGCACCATCACGGTAAGCGATACGGCATTTAATGCGTTTTCGACAAAATTCATGATAATCGGCGTTGTGATATAATACGGCAGATTTGCGACAACTCGGTACTTGCCGCCAGCGATTTTTTCCAGTTCCGCCATCGGCGTTTTCATAGCGTCGCGTATGATAATCTCGACGTTAGTCGAATCAGCAAGAGTTTCGTTAAGCACAGGTAAAAGATTTCTGTCTATTTCAAAAGCTATTACTTTGCGACAGCTATCGGACAAGGCTTTTGTCAATGTTCCCGCGCCAGCGCCTATTTCTATCACCGTGTCAGTTTTTGTAACGCCCGCGTCGTTAACGATAGCCGAAAGCAGATTCGCGTCAGTAATAAAATTTTGCCCGAATTGTTTATTAAAACTAAACCCGTGTTTAGCTAAAACGTCTTTTATCATAGTGAAGTGATTTTAACATATTTTTTAGATAAAAAAAAGACATTTTCGCAAATAAAAAACGCTTTCCTAAATAAGGAAAGCGCAATTTAACATTATTATTAGGAGTAATTACTCAGTATGTTTATTTCCGAGTATTCTCTCATATTGGTGTAATAGTATTTTATATCCAGTTTTGTGTCAAAAACAATTCCGTTGCTTTTGCCCGTATTTACCGCGTCTATATATCTAAGTATCGTATAAGACGGAATGGCAAACCCCACGTTGTCGGCGCCGTCGGGCGATAACGCATGTGTAGTCATACCGACCACTCTTGCGTACACGTTACACAGTACGCCGCCCGAATCGCCTTCGTTAACTGGCATATTTATTTGTATTGCCGCCGTGTAATTTACGCCGTCGCTAAAATATCTTCTCGGCGCGGAAACTATTCCCTGCGCTACTGCCAAGCCGTATCCTAGGGTATTACCTATTGTAACGACTGGCTCGCCGTAATACATTTCCGCTGTCGGGTAATCTACCAAAGTCGGGTCTTGAAGATTGTAAAACGCGACGTATTCTAAGGTCGAAACGTTTACTTGCGCCGTGCTGATTCGCAAAATCGCAAGGTCAAGCTGAGTATCATACGCCGTCACGTAAGCGTTAAAGTACGTATCCGTTTCGGCAAGGTTTATTTTTATTTCCCACGCTTGATATTTCAAATCGGTGTAACTGGCGGCGTTTTCCAAAGTTATGACGTGAGCGTTTGTCAATAGATAACCGTTTTCATTTATCATAAAAGCGGTGGCGTGTTTTGTGACCGACTCGTTTACCTTTTGGATAGATCCTGTACCCGGTTTACTGCCCGCAAAATACGCGGAATAAGAATAATAAATGGTACAATCAACTTCATATACGCACGGCATTACGATAGTTGATACGGTCATAGAAGTTTCTGCCGCCGATATAGTTTTGTAGCCGTCGATAAGTTTTTGCGGCGCCAAACTATAAACGGTATCTATGTATTTATAAAGAGTGTAATTTTGTCCCGCCGCAATACCGCAGCCGGCTCCAAAAACCGATACCGCTATAAGAATACAAGCGATAATAACTATTTTTTTGTTTCTCATTTCGCCCCTTCCAAATAAAAAATTTTAGTCAATAAGAAAACTCCTATTGACTAAATATATAATTTTAGTGTGAAAAAGCTGTGTTAGTAGCGTTATAAATTTACAAAATTATCTCAATAGGTCGTATTGACTGTTGTAAATTTCAGTATAAAACCCGTTTCTCGCCATTAATTCATGATGGGTGCCCGTTTCCACGATATGTCCGTTATCAACAACCACTATTATATCCGAGTTCACAATGGTAGATAATCTGTGCGCTATTACGAAGCTGGTTTTGCCTTTTACCAGTTTATCCATCGTTTCTTGGATAAGCAGTTCCGTACGCGTATCGACGTTACTTGTTGCTTCGTCTAAGATTAATATCGGTTTATTAGCCAGGTACGCTCTCGCTATGGTGAGCATCTGCTTTTGTCCCGCGCTTATATTGCTTGTTTCTTCATTTATTACGGTATCGTATCCGTTTGGCATCGTATCGATAAAATAATCTATGCGCGCGCTCTCCGCCGCTTCCATTACTTCCTGCTTCGTCGCGTTTTCTTTGCCGTAAGCGATATTTTCATAAATCGTGCCGCTAAAAAGCCATGTGTCTTGCAGAACCATTCCAAAAATATCTCTTACTCTGCTTCTGTCCATCTTTGTGGAATCAATGCCGTCAATCAAAATTCTGCCGCTGTCAACGTCGTAAAATCTCATAAGCAAATTTACAATCGTGGTTTTTCCGCCGCCCGTAGGACCTACGATAGCGACTTTTTGTCCCGGTTTGATATGCAGATTTAAGTCTTCAATTAACGGCTTGTCGGGAGAGTAAGAAAAATTAACGTCTTCAAAAACGACTTCACCTTCGCCCGAAGGTATCTCGTGAGAAGTGTTGGCGGTCATTTCTTCTTCGTCCAAAAAGTCGTAAACTTTTCTCGCGGAAGTAAATACCCGCTGCATGCTTCCAAAGTTTTGCGCAATCGTGTCAAGCGGATCGGCTACCATTCTCGCGTACATTAATACCGCCACCATATCGCCTACCGTTACCGTGCCTTGCAATGTTAAGTATCCGCCCAAAACACATATTCCAGCAAAAGCCAAAGTGTTTGTAAAACTGATGATAGGCTGAATTTTGTTTACCAAAGTGCTTGCTTTTCTGTCTTCACGGCAGATATCGTCGGCTATTTGAGCCTGCGCCTCGTTTTGCTGCGCTTCGAGATGGAAAGCTTTTATTGTATCAAAGCCCGAATAATCTTCTTCTGTAATGGAGTACCATTTGCCTATATGCTTTCTGGCTTTGTCGTAATATTTTTCTACTTTTGAAGCCATCAATAAAGTAATAAACAAGGACAAAGGTATTATTATAATGACTAGTCCCGCCATCAAAGCGTTAATACGGAACATCATAATAGATACGCCGATTAACTGCAAAAAGCCGTAAGTCAGTATGTATATAATACTGTGCAAAGACGTGCCCATTTGCGAAACGTCGCTCATCATTCGCGAGATAATGTCGCCGTTCGGCGTTTTGTCCACGTATTTTATTGGCATACGCGTAATTTTGTCAGACATTTTTATTCTCATTCCGCACGCGTAAAACTTCGATACTACGTTATTCATTACAATAAAATTCGAAACCGCTACGACGCCTGAACCGAAATATATTATCGCAAGGATTATGGCGTCTTTGAATAGAGCCGCTTTTTCCAAGACCGCCGCTCCGCCTATAAGCTGCTTGCTTTCCCAATAAGCATAAATCGTATCTGTAATTCTGCCCAATACTATGGGAGCGATGAGGGCTAATATTACGCTGGTCGAGCAAATAAACAAACCCAAAAGCAAGTAACCCAAAATAGGTTTAATGTCGACAAACATACGGCGCAGCGTTTTTAAGGTAAGATTTTTATTTTTTTCTTTTTTAGCCATTAATCACACCTCCCAGCTGCGAATCGTATATTTCTTTGTATATAGGACAAGTTTTCAGTAGATTTTCATGCGCGCCGCTGCCAACGATTTCACCTTTGTCCATAACGTAAATTATGTCGCATCGCATTGCCGTAGCCGCTCTTTGGGTTACTATCAGCTGCGTTTTTCCCGATAAATATTTGTTGACTTTTTTTCTCAGTTTTGATTCCGTAAGATAGTCCAATGCGGAAAAGCTGTCGTCAAAAATAAATATCGAAGCGTCTTTAATAATGGTGCGGGCGATATTGATACGCTGTTTTTGACCGCCGCTAATGTTGCCGCCCGCTTGCGTGAGTTCGTGTTTTAACCCGTCGGTATTTCCAGTAATCAGTTCTTTTAGCTGGGATATTTCCGCCGCTTCTTTTATTTGTTCTTCCGTGGCGTTTTGATTGCCCATTTTGATATTGTCTTCTATCGTTCCTCGGAAAATCATCGCTTTTTGCAACGCTATCGAAGCGTTGTTGCGAATAGTTCCAGCATT
>JAQUSX010000054.1 GCA_028710055.1 Clostridia bacterium
TTTTTTTGCACTTCGTCATTAAAAAACATTGTGCTTAGCAGCATTTGCCCGTCTTTCACCCTTACGGCAACGAGCGTTTCTTTCGTTCCTAAAACCGTCTTAGCGATGCCCACTTTGCCCGCTTCTTCCATTGATTTTGCCAAAAGAGCGTATGCTTTTTCCGCACCTGTTGGCAAAACGTAATACGCCTTATCGTAAAAAATAGGGTCGATTTCCGCTATGTCTACAAATTTTTCAATCGTAATATTTTTGTCTTTTTCGGATTTTATTTTTTCAAAATCTTTGTCATCAAAAACAACGTATCTGTCTTTTTCGTACTCGTAACCTTTTACGATATCTTGTTGTTTTACTTCTTTATCGTCGCAGTCGACGCAGGTTTTTTTGTATTTGATACGCGACATTGTGTTTTTATCCAATAAATTAAAGCTTACGTCGTTATTTTTGACGCTCGCTTGCAAGTTTATAGGTATATAAATAAGACCGAAACTTATCGCGCCTTTGTAACTGTATGCCATATTTTTTCTCCCTAACTATTTTTATTATTAGTATCTGGTAAATTAGGGTTGTTATTCCACTAAATTTTTGTCAAAGAAAAAGGATTGAGTTTAACTCAATCCTAAAAGTAAAATCATTTTTTACAAAATTATTATACATTTTTTTTATTTTTCTTTGCCGCCAACTCTTCCATATCTTTGGTGTAATCAGGATGACGCCGAGCAAACCAATCCACGATATTTTTACGGTAAATAATTAACATGAGCGGAAGTAACAGCATGACAACTCTTCCAAAAAAGCTGCGTGAAAACGCCACAACCGCGCCAAGCCATCTATTAGTGCCGACATATATTCGCGAAATCGAGCTGACTTGAATAGTTTTGACAAAAAATTCCGCTTCCGTGCCTACGGAATAATTTGTTATATCAACGACGACGTGCGTTTGGTCTACAATTTCAACTATTGTTTCAACGAAAACTTCGCCGTCTGATTCAAACAAAACGATATCTCCAAGTTTCGGGGAATAATTATTTCCAGCCTTTTCAAAGAAAGTTAAATCGTTCATATTTATCACGGGAGACATTGTCGTTGACTGGAATAAAATCGGTTTAACCGCTATTTGATCAAGCCCGCCGAAATCCGTCGATAAAAGAACCGCAACGTTAAACGCAAGCAAAATTAACACCAACAACGCAATTACGGACGTAACGGCTATATTAATAACTTGAGTAGGGTTAAGCGAACTTTTTTTCACGGTCTCGATCTTGTCGCTCATATAGTCCATATAATAGCCGACTTCTTTGACCTTCGTCATGCTAAATCTTTTTGATTTATAGCGTACAACCAAAAAATTAATGCCCAAACAAGCAAAGAAAATCACTGAGGAAATTATTATATATAAAAGCTTTGGGAAAACAAAAAGATTCGATATGTCGCTCATCACAACGACGTCGCTTATTGCGCTGTAATAGCCTAGATGTGTTTGCAACACTTTTACCAAAACAAAAACGATAATAATTACCACGCTCATAAATCGGCTTTTTTTGACAAAATTGGAAATCGTGAGCGATATCATATAAATCAGCAATATATCAGACAATCCAACGAAATAAAGGCTCGCCAAATATCGCGTTACAATTTGATAGCCTATTAGGCCTCCCAACACAAGACAACCGACAAAACCTACTGTATAAACCACCAAAACTCGGAAAAATCTAGCCAAAAGTTTTGCGGTAATCATCTTGTTTACCGAATAGCCGTTTTTAATAAGCGGATACCAGCGGTTGTCGCTTATTTCTTGGAAAGTCAGCAACTGATAATGAGAAACTAAATAAATAACAAAAAGAGCTAACGCAACAAAATTGTATAAAAATACGACGGAAAAAATCGAAGCGGAAGTTAATTCCGGAAATGTTTCGCCGAAAACAGTATTATTAAGCGTGTTTAATACCAAGTGAAAAGCGATAGTAATTACAACGTAAAAAAACCCGTATAGAACGCCGTTTCTTCTACTGGCAGATTCCACTATATAAGCTTCTTTCAGCTCTCTGTTAAAATAACTGTTTTTATAAATCATTTTTATTTTCAGTTCCGTTAGGGGCTTTCGTTTGTTCGTCGCTTGTTTTCGCGCTTGCTTCATTATTTTTTAACAGTTCCACAAGCTCTTTTTTTATAGCAAACAGCTTTTCTTTAAGCGTTATTTCTTTTACCGGCAATGCTTTTTGAGAAAAACCTTTGTCGATTCTTATATATTTTGTCGCGACTTTGCCAATAAGAGTAGCTTGTCCTGTAGCGAAAATAAACGCCATTTGTTCTTTTATCATAGATTTGACTATGGCTTGAAAAATATTGATTTCTTTTTCGGTGAAAACTATTTCATTAAGTTCCGCAACGACGATATTGCTTTTTGTCAAATACGCTATATAAAGCTGTACGAGAATTTTTTCCTGATTAGTCAAATTGTGAATGGGAGTCAGAGATATATAATCCATTCCCAAAGCGCAAATTTCGTCAAGCAAAGTTTTTTGCATTTTCGCGTATTCTTTCGATTTGAGATTTTGCGTAAAAGTGGCGTATTCCAAAACGGTCATGTTTTCTATTAACATACTGTTTTGGTTAAAGAAAAACAGCTGCGGTAAAATGTAACGCTTGTTGCGTATCATACCGCGCTCAATCAAAACGCATTTACCGCTGTAATAATTTCTTAAATTAGCGATGATTTCCACCGTTAATTTTGATTCCAGCGGATTCTTGCTGTATAAGCCTACCGTTTCGCCTTTTTTTACTTCGAGCGTGACGTTTTTTAACGTAGGCTCAAAAACACCGTCAGTCAAGTCCCCTTCTTCCGAGACAATGTCTCTAAGACTTACTGCGGTATTATAAGTGTCCATCGGTATTGGTTTTTCGTCTTTAAATAACTTAGCCATTTTTTTACGTCATTGGTAGTTTAAACAAATATACCGCCAAAATTCTGTCGCGCGTCAAAGTTTCCGCGTCAATGGAATTTATAGAATTGTCGCCTTTTGTGCGGTAGCATTCGTTGGGTTCGCCTGCATAAAGCACTTCTACTATACGGTGGGTTACTATTCTGCCGTCGGTCAATTTAAAAGTCACGACGTCTCCGACAGAAATTTTGGTATCACTTTGAAAAACTTGACAAACAAGTATGGAACCTACGTTAAAGGTAGGTTCCATACTGTTTGATTCTATTTCATATATAGATAAGCCAAACAGTGTAGGAACACGACCGCTATTTCTGTCAATCGTTACGTCTACTAGAACGAATATCAGAAAAGCGACTAGCAAATAAAACACGATTGATCCGAATATTTTAGCAAAATTCGGTTTTTGCGGTTTTGCTAAGACTTTGTCCAGCTCTTCCCGCATACTGTCGATTTGACTTTGCTCGGTGTAGAAACTATTCATCTATATGGCTTAAAAGGGAAAGCCTTTAAATTTAGCCTTGGATCGCTGTAGCGTTCACAATAATGCTAGAAACTTTACCCATGTACTGGATATCGTTAGCAGTACTATTCCAAACCACGCTGACGTTAAATGTTTTTGTAACAGCTTGATCTGCGCTCAAGGTGAAAGTAATAGTGCTTGTTGTGCCGTTATTAACGATAGTAACGTCTTCGCCGGTTACTACGATAGTAAGGGGAGCAATTTCGCCTTGTACTGAAACAGTAATGGTAACGTTCATATCTGTACCTGTTACTACATTACCATTAAAATTCGATACTGTAAAGGTTTTTTGAACAGTTTCGGTAGGCGCGATTTCAACACCAGTTGCAAAATCTTGACTTCCGCTAGCGGTGAAAACAAATTCTTTCGCTATAATGTTACCGCTGTTGATTTCCGGAGCTTCAACTGAATATACAGCCAAAGTGCCTGTTACCAAAGATGTAGCGACTATTAACGCCAACAAAATAAGTGTAAATGTTTTTTTCATGATATCCTCCATTTTAGAGAAAGATTGTTGTCGGCTATGTAAGATTTTTTGGTTTAGCCGTACCGCTTTCTTTTAATTTTTTATGCGCCTTTCTTTTCTCTATGTTTTTATTTTTATTTTTTTTATTTTAATAATTGTAATCTACGTAAACAACGTTATCGTTTCTGTCTACGGTTTTATCATAATAATGTTCAGCGCCGTACATAACGTCTTCAGTTGCAACCAGGATTCTAAGGTTTCTGTTTGATTGTTCAACATAGATGTAAATAGTTGTGCCAGCGGGTATGCTGCTTAAGAATTGGTTTTCCATCGTATGAGTGAGATCATTAGCTATAGAGCTTGAACCGACACCCGTTTTGTAAGTAACACCGTCGTTGGAATTGTAATAAATTGTGAAATTTCGTGTGGTATTAAATATAGTATAACGGTTTTGGAACAAGTAGTCGCTTATCTGTTTCATCAAAGGATCCGGATCTTCTTCTTCCTCGCCGCCTCCGCCTTCATTTACATCGCCTTGAACAGCTACGCCGTTAACAGTTAATACACTGCCGTAAGAGCTTCCCATATACAAATTGTCGTCAGCGCTTGAAATCCATGTAATAACTACTTCGTACTCAAATGTCTCTGCGGTCAGATCGAAATGTTTTGTCAAATCTATACTGCCAACACCGTCGGTTACTGGAATGTCCGCGATTTTTACGCCGTCGCTGTATATTTCAGCAACAAGGTTTCCGATAGCGGTTTTGCCGTCTGCAGCACCTAGAGAAACGGTTATCGTTGCGTCGATAGCAACCTGGGAAACAGCGTAGCCTTTTGTATTGGTGATGTTAAATATGTATGTATAGCTTTCAGTAGGAGCAATTTCTAAAGATTGATCAAAGCCGCTTATTTTGTTAATTTCAAAAATCAAGAGTTTTGCGGAAATATCGCCACTTGTAATTTCTTGCGAAGTAGTGTAAACCGCTAGTGAGCCAGAAACCATAGTCGAAACAATAATTAATGCTAACAGTATTAAAACTAACGATTTTTTCATATTCCGTAAACCTCCTTATAATATTTTTTTCAAATAAAAAAGCCCCGAAGTTTTTATTTTTCGAGGCATCTGGCTGTCATATCATTTTACTGATTTAGACCCTGTAGTTTTGCGTCGCCGGCTTTCGCACGGTTTTGCCTTTCACTTTTTATCTTTTGTTTGTAAATAAAAAAGCAAATAAATTTTACTTACGTAAATTTCATTTGCGGGAACCGGCTGTCATATCGAAAAACGACTTAGACCCATTTGGCTTTGCGTCGCGGCGTTTTCGCCGTTTTGCTTTTCTCTATTTAATTTACCAATATCATTTTAGCCTTAGCAACATTTTTTGTCAAGGATTTTTTCATACTTTTTTACAAAAATTGTCAATTTTTTTTGAGGCTGTTTTTTAATTATATTAACATATTTTATGCTGTTTCAAATCGTTTTTGTGTTTTTATTTGAATTTTCGCTAAAAGTCACAAAAAGTACAATTTTTTATGTAGTAATTGTATCATAATTAAAAATTTTCGTTAAGCGTTTTACAGGAAAATATTTCCAGAACTTTTTATTACTTACCAGTCTTCCAGTCTTTCAATACTATATATCGTTTTATTCGCTTCCACTATCGTCGCAATTTTTTCTATCGGACAATCCATTTTTGTGTGAATAACCGCTTCCGCCATATTTTTCCCGTCTGCGGAGTAAATTTTGAATCGGCTGAATTTTTCCACGTCAAATTCTTTTTGCAGCGTTTTTTTCGCTTCTTCCGAATAATCGAATTTTACCAAGAACATATACCGCGCGTCGTGTGAACGCATAATACGGCTGTGAAAGATAGTCATCGCGATAAAAATAATCAAGGTCGAGCCTATGGCTAAAAGATACAATCCCGCGCCGCAAGCCATACCTATGCCGGCAGTCGCCCAAATACCCGCTGCAGTAGTCAGTCCGTGTAGACTTTCTCTGCGGAAAAAAATCATTCC
>JAQUSX010000055.1 GCA_028710055.1 Clostridia bacterium
CCTATTTTATTTTAGACAAAATTTTTACGGAGGTTTTTATATGAAAATACTTATTGTTGGAGGAGTGGCAGGCGGAGCTACCGCCGCGGCTAGACTTAGACGGCTTTTTGAAGACGCTCAAATAGTAATGTTTGAGAAAGACGAGTACATTTCTTACGCAAACTGCGGTTTGCCTTATTATATCGGAGACGTTATTAAAGACAAACAAAAATTACAAGTGCAGACGGTTGCAGGTTTTAGCAAGCGTTTTAACGTTGACGTTCGCACAAAAAACGAAGTCACCGCCGTTGACCGCAAAAACAACGAGGTTACCGTCAAGGATCTCAATACAGGCAAAGTTTACAAAGAAAGCTACGACAAACTTATTTTGTCGTGCGGCGCAAAACCCGTAAAACCGAATATTGCGGGACTAAGCGAAAGCGACAACGTTTTTGTTTTAAGGAATATTCCCGACACATACAAAATCAAAGATTATATTGTTAATAAAGGCGTGAAAAAAGCTGTCGTCATCGGCGGCGGCTTTATCGGCGTTGAAATGGCGGAAAACCTTAAAGAAAGCGGAATTGACGTCACTATTGTGGAAAAACTGCCTCAAGTATTAAGACAACTGGATTACGAAATGGCGCAATTAGTGCATCAAGAGCTTTCCGTAAACGGCGTCGGACTTATCTTGGGCGACGGGATATCCGCGTTTGCCGATAAAGGCAAAACGGTAGTAACGGAAAACGGTAATAAAATCGCCACCGATATGACAGTATTAGCTATAGGCGTAACGCCCGAAAACACGTTGGCGAAAGGTGCGGGCATAAAACTCGGCGCGCGCGGACATGTCGAAGTAACGGATAATTTTAACGTATACGACGAAACTGGCAGCGTAGACGATAATGTTTTCGCTATCGGCGATATGATAGAAGTAACGAACGCGTTGGACGGAAGCGAATACGCTGTGCCTCTTGCGTGGGGCGCAAACCGTCAAGGCAGAATAGTGGCTGACTACATCAGCGGCAAGAAAATAAAGAAAAGCACTATCGCGGGCGCAAGCGTATTAAAAGTATTCGACTTGATAGTAGCTTCAACTGGCGCAAACGAAACGACGCTAAAACAAAAGAATATCGGCTTTACAGCAATACACGCGCACAGAGCAAACCACGCGGGATATTACCCCAATTCTAGCAATATCGCTTTAAAGATGCTTTACGACGAGAAAACGGGTAAAATTTTCGGCGCGCAGGCAGTCGGACGCGAAGGCACGGAAAAACGTATAGACGTTCTTTCTACCGTTATGCGTTTAAACGGCACCGCTTATGACCTGAGCGATTTAGAGCTTTGCTACGCTCCGCCGTTCTCGTCCGCAAAAGACCCCGTCAATATTCTCGGTTATATAGCCGAAGACATTGCGGACGGAGTTTATAAAACAATTCATCACGACCAAATAGACGAAATAGTAAGTAAAGGCGGATTGCTGTTAGACGTAAGAACACCGTTGGAATATGATAACGGACACATCGAAGGCAGCGTTAACCTTGAGCTTGACCAACTGCGGAACAATATCGACAAACTGCCGAAATCAAAAGAAGCTCCGCTATATGTTACTTGTCAAGTCGGACAAAGAGCTTATTACGGTATAAGAGTACTTCGCGGGTTAGGCTACAATAATATTTACAATCTCACGGGCGGATACGCTACCTATAAAGCGTATAAATACAAACCGACGGTGACGGTTATCGAAAACAAAGACGGAGGAGATACTCAGATGGTTAATAATATAAAAGAAATCGACGTTACGGGATTACAATGTCCCGGTCCGCTGATGGCAACATATAAGGCTTTGAACGAAACGGCGGTAGGAGATACGTTAAAAGTTATAGCTACCGACAGCGGTTTTGGCGCGGATATCGAAAACTGGTGCAAAACTAACGGACACACGCTTTTAGAAATGAAAGCGGAAAAAGGAAAATATATCGCTACCGTGCAAAAAGGCGGCAAAGAAAAAAATAATGTATCAGGAAACTGCGACCAAAAGAATGCCTCGATAGTAGTATTCAGCGGAAACCTTGATAAAGTACTGGCGTCTATGATTATCGCTCAGGGCGCAGCGGCGCAAGGCAAAGACGTGACGATGTTCTTCACTTTCTGGGGACTAAACGCTCTGCGTAAAGATAACAAAGTCAAGGTGAAAAAGAACGCCATTGAAAAAATGTTTGGAGCAATGATGCCCAGAGGCGCGAACAGACTACCACTTTCAAATATGAATATGGCGGGTATGGGCAGCAAAATGATAAAAGGCATTATGAAGAAAAAACACGTCGACAGTTTGCCCGAAATGATAGTAAAAGCGCAAGCCGCGGGCGTGAAAATGATTGCCTGCACGATGAGTATGGACCTTATGGGTATCAAAAAAGAAGAACTTATTGAAGGCATTGGATACGCGGGAGTGGCGACCTATATCAGTCATAACGAAAACGTCGGCACCACCTTGTTTATTTAATATTTTACTGAAGAGAAAAAAACAGCGTGAAAACGCTGTTTTTTTTATCTCGTTTTTTAGGTATTTATCTTTTATAAATTATTGAGTTATTTATCGTTATTTAAAATAAAATTGACGGTTAAGCGAAAAATGTTATAATAAAGACAAGGCAAAGGAGAGAATTTTTTTATGAATACAAATCACAAAGAAATTTTAAAAAACGTTGAATTTTACAAATATCTTTCACCCGATGAAGAAAAGATTATCGAACAGGGCATAAGAATGAGAGACTACGCCAAAGGGGAGCAGATTCACGACAGCTCCGCTGGCGGTTGTTCGGGAGTGTTGATTGTTGTCAGCGGCAAAATCCGCGCGTACATATTATCGGAAGAAGGCAGAGAAGTGACGCTTTATTATCTTGAAAGCGGAGATACGTGTATTCTTACCGCTTCCTGCGTTATGTCTTGTCTGGCGTTCGAAGTGCATATAGAAGCCGAAGAAAATACGTCCGTTATACAGATAATTTCTTCGGCATTCGCGCAAGTATTGGAAAATAACGTAAGAGTGGAAAATTTTGCCTTAAAGCTTGCCGTAGACCGTTTTTCCGACGTAATGTGGGCTTTGCAGCAAATATTGTTTTTTAGTATGGACAAAAGGCTTGCAATGTACATCTATAACGAGATTTCAAAAACAAAATCAAACGAACTCATCGTTACGCATGAACAAATAGCGAAAAGCCTGGGTTCCGCCAGAGAGGTGGTGACCAGGCTTTTGCAGCAATTTCACAAACAAGGAATCGTGGAATTGTCGAGAGGGAAGATAACCGTGCTGGATATCCAAAAGATATCCGATTTGTGCGATTAGTCCAGCATTTCAAGTAATTTTTGTTTTGGAACAAGTCCTACCGATTTGCGGTAAAGTTTGCCGCTTTTTACTACCACAACGGTGGGTATGCTCATAACGTCAAAGTTTGCAGCGAGCTGTCTTTCGTTATCAACGTTAACCTTGCAAATTTTCACGTCTTCCCGTTCCTCAGCTATTTTTTCTACGATTGGGGCGAGCATTTTGCACGGTCCGCACCAGTCTGCGTAAAAATCTATCAAAACGGGTTTTTCGCTTTGCATTACTTCTTTATCAAAATTTTCGTTTGTAATTACTACGGGTTTCATATGTTTTTTCTCCTTTTTTCTTTTTCTTTATTTTAGCTAATTATTAGCCTTTTTATCAGTAACTTTGTTACATAATTCTTTTCGACTGTATTTTTCATCTTTCGCTAAAAAGTTACCTAATTAATCAGTATTAGTATATATATTTTTTTAATATTGACACTTTTGTACTAATAACCTATTATAATGGAGGTAACACAAAATGAAATCTGATTTTGACGGCGGACTATTGCAACTTATCGGCTGGCAGCTACTGGGCGCGTTGCTCACTACGGTGACGCTAGGTATTTGCTATCCGTGGGCAATGTGTATGGTATACGCGTGGGAGGCAAAACACACGGTTATTGACGGACACAGACTTGATTTCGACGGAAAGGGCGGAGCTTTGTTTGGTCAATGGATTAAATGGTTTTTGCTGACTTTAATAACGTTGGGTATTTACGGACTTTGGGTTCCGATAAAACTCATTAAATGGAGAACGCAGCATACGCATCAGTTAAAGGGAGGAAAGTAAAATAATATGAACGAAAGAAAATTGAGTTACAAACAGTTTTTGATACCGTTAGTATCGGTTGTTTTTACTTTTGGCATAAGTTTTGTTTTGGCGTTTATGTCGGAGTATCCATTAATAAAAAATTATACGCTTTTTCAATGTTTGGTATGGAGCGCGATAATAACGGCGGCGTACACGTTAAGCTGGCTATTGTTTAGAATAGGCAAGAAAAAAATACCTTATCTGGATACGTTTACTTGGTTATTGTCCGCTTTTTTATGCGTATTGCTCGTTATGAAAATGACCGATTCGTTTGAAGTCGCGTTAATAGCGGTATATTTTTTATTAGCTCAAATAATAGTATACATAATCAAAAACATAAAAGAAAATATTTTCATTAAGAAAAAACAATAGCATTATTTGTGTGGAAAAAAGTAATGATTTTGTTTAATTAAGTTTTTAAAATAAGATTTTTTTAACAAAAAAAGAGAGTAAGTAAAACTCTCTTTTTTGTTTTTAGGTTTTTTGTTGTTATCGCGGGAAACGTCTAGTATAAAGCGGATAAACGAAAAATAATATTACTGTTCGCTTTAATGCTATATTTAAGGTCATTTTAGTTTTCCTGAGATTTTTCAAGCTCTTCTTGTTTTTCTTTTTCCCGCATAGCGATATCGTTTGTGTCGATTGACTTACGGAATACGACAAACTGGTCGAACAAAAATTCCGTAACGAAGTTTATAAGCATATTGATTATCAAAACTAAATATTCATTCCAAATAACGACATCGGTCAAATAATTTACCAATAAAGTGGAAAGGGGCGTAAATACTGCGTAATAACCCAATACTTTTAACATCGCTATAGGCACGTTGTTTGCGGATTTGAATGTAAATCGGCGGTTGAAAGTAAAGTTCCATATTACCGACAATACCAAAGCGATAAGATAGCTTATCCAATAATAGTTGCCTTTAAAAATCACTTCATTGAGAAGAGTAAAACTTAATATTTGGATTACACCCGCGCTTGCGGAAAATAAAACGAATTTTATAACTCTTATAATTTCTTTTTTACGCGCTTCTTTTACCATCGGGTCGGACTCTTTTGAATATTTAATTTTGTAAACGAAACGCATTAAGTTGGTCTCAAATGCGGACAAATATTTTTGGTCTTTGCAATTAAAGGTATATAAATAACAAATACAAGCTTTTTGTACCAGAGTTTTTAGTGCGTCAAGGTCTTCCTGCGTTTTTGCCCGTATTACCGCTCCAACGTTTTTAATCAGTATTACGTTGTATTTTTTCGTCAGTTTTTGTAATTGGTCGGCGTTATCTATTACGGGTATTTTTCTTCCCGCCATTTGAGCGACGTCGTCGAGCTGGGCGTATAAGTATTTATCCGCTTTTTCCGCGGCGGAAAGAATTTCAGCGGTATCGTAAACGCAAAAAAATTCTTTCGTTTCAGTTTCGTCAAAAATCTTTTTTATAGCGTCGCTTTTTTCTTTATTAACCTTTACGTTTAAAGTTTGAGTTTTTGCCGCTCTTTCGCAAACCGTTTCAAGTAATTTTGCCTTTGCGAACGCGTCGTCTGCGTCCTTGCCGACTACTACAGCTCCGTGATCAGCCATTAAAACGATTTTTGCGCCGCCCTCAAAACATTTTTTTACGTTGGCTGAAAGTTTTTTTGTGCCGGGCAAAGCGTATTCGGCAAGGGCGATAATGCCTAAGGCAGCCTTTTCCGATTCGCTCAGCTGCAGCTGACTAATGCCGCAAAGAGATAGCGCGGAAGCGTACGTTTG
>JAQUSX010000056.1 GCA_028710055.1 Clostridia bacterium
CTACACCCGTAACGGGATAATCGAAACTCATGGCGAGTTTGTCGGAAAAAGATTTAAAACCGTATATTTCTATTTTTTTTAAATTCACCTATTTGGTCACTCCTTGTTGTAAATATATCTAAACTAAGCCTTTGGCAATTAATCAAAAGCAATTTTACTGCACTTTTATCGGTACCCAAACGGGTTTAAGCCAATTTTTACCGCTTTTTTGTCAAAAATTCAACTTTGCGATTCTTTGAATTTAATGGCTAATTATCTGAAACTTTAAATTGCGCAAAAAACGTTTGTTTATCGTTGGATTGGAGCATTTTCAAAGATTTTTCAGCGGCTTCCATTTGCGACACAATTTTGCTTCCGCCGCTGCCTTTAGCAAGTTTTTTGCCGTCCAAAACCGCTTGATAAGTAAAAACGGGGTTATGGTCGGGTCCCGTCTGCGAAATAAAAGCGTATTCAAGCTTTTTCTTGCATTTATGCGCGTATTCCTGTAGGGCGGATTTTGCGTTCAATACGTTCCCTTCCGTCAGGGCTTCCATTAAATCGTCCTCGAGATTGTCTAAGACGAACCGAGTCGCCGCTGCCAATCCGCCGTCCAAATATATGGCGCACAAAACCGCTTCAAAAAGATTCGCGTCTATACGGTTGAACGTCAATATATTAGTATTTCTTTGTGATTGCCCTAGCTGCAAATATTTTGGCAAACCCAAGTCGTTGGCGGCTTGTGAAAGCGAGTTAGTCGATACCGTCATTGCTTTAGCTTGAGAGTATTCCCCTTCGTTTTTGCTTCGATAATGATCGAATAAATATTTTGAGACTATAAGTCCCAAAACGGCGTCGCCCAAAAACTCCATTTGCTCGTTGCTTCTTATGCGTTTTTCATTCGCGTAAGAAGAATGAGTAAAAGCTTCTACAAGCAGATTTTTATCTTTAAAAACATATTTTAGCTTTTTTTCAATCGCGTTAATCGGTAACATTAACCACCTTCAAGTTTTTTTTGATATTTTCAATAAGTTTTGCCTGATGCATTTCGATTACTTGATTTATAGCGCCGCAAATGGATTCGGCTTTGCTGCTTCCGTGAGCTTTTATCACTATTTTTTCTGTGCCGATAAGCGGAGCGCCGCCTTTTTTATTGTAATCCATCGTATTTTTGAGGTTTTTAAAGGTCTTTTTCATAAATAACGAACCAAAAACGCTAAACGGATCGGATTTTATGCTCTTTTTGAGAGTTTTTAGTATCATTATCGCCGTGCCTTCGATGGATTTTAACGCGATATTGCCGTAGAAACCGTCGGTTACCACTACGTCGTATTCGCCCGACAAAATATCTCTCGCTTCCATATTTCCGATAAAATTAAGGTCGGTTTCTTCTTTTAAAAGTCCGAACGTTTCTTTCGTCAGCTCGTTGCCTTTTTTGTCTTCGGTGCCGTTCGACAAAAGACCGATTTTGGGCGATTTTACGCCTTTTACGCATTTCATATACGCCGCTCCCATATGAGCGAACTGAACGAGCATTTGCGGCTTGCAGTCGACGTTAGCGCCGCAATCGACAATCAAAACTTCTTTGTCCTGCAAAGTGGGTAAAAGCGGAGCCAAAGCGGGACGCATAATGCCTTTTATTCTGCCGACTTTTAAAAACGCTCCCGTAAGTACCGCTCCCGTGCTGCCCGCGGAAACAATACCAGCGCATTCGGGATCTTCTTTCAATCTAGTAAATCCCGCTACCAAAGACGAATTTTTCTTGTTGCGAATAGCCTCGGTGGGAACGTCCTCGTTAGTGATAACTTCGGGCGCGTGCAAAATTTCGACTCGTGAAGGGTCGAAATCATAATCGTGTATTTTTTGTTTAATAATAAATTCGTCGCCGCATAAAACGACGGATAAATTTATATTCTGCTCTAAAGCTTTTTTACAACCTAAAAGAATTTCATCTGGGGCGTTATCCCCGCCAAAAACGTCAATAACAACTTTCATAAATAATACCTTTTAAAAAAATAATTTTTCTCATTATAACCCTTTTTATTCCTAGGGGCAATACTTTTCCGTTAAAAAGCAGTCTGTTTCACAAAAAATGATAATGTTTCACAATAAAAAACGGACCGCGTGATTTTGGCGGTCCGCTCAAAAATTTTGTAGCGAAATTATTTTTTGTCGTCAGCTGTCTGCTTTACTATTTCTTTGTGGTCATAGTATCCGCAATTTCCGCATACTCTGTGAGAAAGTTTAAGCTCGTGACATTGCGGGCATTCCGCCAATCCGGGAACAGCCGCTTTCCAGTTTGCCGCTCTCTTATGTTTTCTCTGTTTTGAAACTTTTCGTTTTGGTACTGCCATCTATATGCACCCCCATTTGGCTTGATTAATTTACACGTTGATAATTATACCGAGTAGATAACGTTTTGTCAAACATTTTACCTAAAACAATTTAGATTTTAGCCACTCTTTTCGTTTCGGTAGCTATTACAAGCTCTTCGTTTGTGGGTATAACCAGAACTCTTACTTTGCTTGTGTCTTTTGACAAATCAACGATTTTGCCTCTCGGGCAGTTTTCGTTTTTGTTTTCGTCCAGTTCGACGCCGAGATATTGCATATCCTTGCACGCCTCGCCTCTTACGTACGGTGTGTTTTCGCCAACGCCCGCGGTAAATACGATAACGTCGCAGCCGTTCATAACAGCGGAATATTCGCCGATAAACTTTTTAACTCTGTAAGCGAAAATATCAACCGCGCGTTTATTGCTGGGGTTATTCAAAGCGCCGTCGCACGTCAGGTCTCTAAAATCGCTGCTGTTGCCCGAAAGACCGAGCATACCGCATTCTTTATTGAGATGTTTAAGTACTTCGTGAACGTCCTTGCCCGTTTTTTGCATCAAAAATTCCACAATAGCGGGGTCAAGCGAGCCCGAACGGGTACCCATAGGCAAACCGTCAAGAGGTGTGAATCCCATAGATGTTTCAACGCTTTTGCCTTTATTTACAGCGGTAATAGAACTGCCGTTGCCAAGGTGGCAAGTGATGATTTTGAGCTCTTCAATAGGCTTATTAAGATATTTTGCCGCTTGATTAGCCACGAACATATGGCTTGTACCGTGAAAACCGTATTTACGAATGCGGTAGTTTTTGTAATCAGAATAAGCAAGACCGTATAGATAAGCTTTTTCGGGCATTGTAGCGTGAAAAGCCGTGTCAAAAACAGCTACCATAGGAGTACGGGGCATTATCGCCTGACAAGCTTCTATTCCCATAATGTTAGCGGGGTTATGAAGCGGAGCAAGCTCGCTGTTTACGCGCAGGCAATCCAGTACTTTTTCATCGATAATAACGGAAGTGTTAAAGTCTTCCGCGCCGTGAACCACGCGGTGTCCTACCGCTGTAATCTCGTCCATTGATTTAATTACGCCGCATTCATTCGATACCAAAGCGTCCAAAACCATTTTTATAGCGACTTTGTGATTGGGCATATCCTGCTTAAAAACGTATTCTTTGCCGTGAGCTTTGTGAGTTAAAAATGAGCCGTTAATGGCTATGCGTTCGCATAGACCTTTTGCGATAACTTCTTCATTTGACATATCTATAAGTTGATATTTTAGTGAAGAACTTCCTGCATTGATAACTAGTATTTTCATTTATATCTCCTAAAAAATTTATTCCATAGATTGTACTGCCGTCATAGCGACTACGCCTACGATATCGTCAGCTACACAACCGCGGGATAAGTCGTTTACGGGCTTTGCCATACCTTGGCATATAGGACCGTAAGCTTTGTAGTTACCAAGACGCTGAGCGATTTTGTATCCGATATTGCCTGCGTTAAGGTCGGGGAAAATAAATACGTTGGCTTGTCCCGCAACAGGGCTGCCGGGGCATTTAAGTTTGCCGACTTCGGGAACGACAGCGGCGTCAAACTGAATTTCGCCGTCTACGGTTATTTCGGGAGCGCGTTCTTTTACTATACGGGTAGCTTCCGCAACGACTGTAACGTCGTCGTGTTTTGCGCTGCCTTTTGTGGAGAATGAAAGCATAGCGATTTTCGGATCAACTCCCAAAAACTGCTTAGCCGATAAATCGGAGCAAACTGCAAAGTCCGCAAGTTCTTCGCTTGTAGGAACGGGAGTAACTGCGCAGTCAGCAAACAAAAGTTTTGGATATTTTGTGTTGTCGGGATTATACATAATGAAAAAGCCCGAAACAGCTTTAATACCGGGGCGGGTTTTAATGATTTGGAGAGCGGGACGAAGAAGTTCGCTTGTCGCGTGGCAAGCTCCCCCTACCATACCGTCGGCTTCGCCCATTTTAACCATCATAACGCCGTAATACATTTCGTCTTGAACAGTCGTTCTTGCTTGTTCAATAGTCATACCTTTGGCTTTTCTAAGCTCGTACAAAAAATTAGCGTATTCTTCAAGCTTTTCACTTGTTTTAGGATTGATGATTTTTACGTTAGGCAAACCGTTTTTGCTCATAGCGCGAACCTTTTGTTCATCGCCCAAAATGATGATTTTTGCGAATCCGTCAGTTGAAATCATCTCGGCTGCGTCGATAACTCTTTGGTCGTGACCTTCGGGTAAAACGATTGTCTTTTGAAACTTTCTTACTTTTTCTTTGTAAGATTCAATTAACTGTGACATTGTTCCTCCTTGTGAGAAAAAATTGATATTCTCCGATTTTTGTGATATTATTTGATATAATAAAATATACAACAAATAAAATTAAAAGTAAAGGAAAAGGACTTTGAAAATTTGCGGAATTATATGTGAATATAACCCTCTTCATAACGGACACGTCCGTCACCTTGCTTTTTCCCGCAATTTTGCCGATACAATAATTTGCGTAATGAGCGGCGATTTTACTCAACGCGGAACGCCCGCTATTATGGACAAATACGACCGCGCAAAACACGCGATAATGGGCGGTGCGGATATGGTAATCGAGCTTCCCGCGGTTTTTTCAATAGCGAGCGCGGAAAATTACGCATTCGGTGCTGTCAAAATTTTGGACGCTCTAAAATGCGATTTTCTTTCATTCGGCAGCGAAAAAGGCGATATAGATATATTAAGTAAATGCGCCGACGCATTGCTTGTTCCGCCGCCAAAGCTTACCGAAACTATAAAAAGCAATATGGCTGCGGGGTTTTCCTACCCTTCCGCCGTTTCAAAAGCTTTGATATCGCTGAACCCCGAATATTCCGTTCTAGATAAACCCAATAATCTACTGGGTGTGGAATACCTAAAACAGATAAAACTAATGAAATCAAGTATGAAACCCGTAACAATTAAACGTGAAGATAATTACAACAGCACGCAAATGAGCGGCAAATATACGTCTGCGGGCGCTATCAGAACGGCAATTAATAACGGCGACACGCAGTTTTTGGCGAAATATATGCCCGAGTACGTTTTGCCCGATATTATTCCGATGATACATGAAAAATATCAGCAGTTTGTTTATTCTTTTATCAACACCGCGACAGCCGAATATTTGTCAAAAATCGAAGGCGTAACAGAAGGACTTGAAAATCGTATAATTGCCAACGCCGACAAAGGCAGCTATTCCGCTTTTGTTTCCTCAATAAAAACAAAACGTTATACGCTCGTAAAACTGCAAAGAATATTGCTCGCCGCCGTACTCGGTATTAGTAAAAGAACCGTGGTTTCGGCGAAAAACGCGCGTCCGTACGCTAGAGTTTTGGCAATCCGCAAAGACAGACTGGATTTGCTTTCCCACGTCGCCCGCTCGGGCGTTAACACCCCCGATAAAGTGAACGAAACTCAAAAAATAATGATAGATATAGATATCAAAGCCTCGAATATTTATTCTTCGCT
>JAQUSX010000057.1:0-1153 GCA_028710055.1 Clostridia bacterium
TCTTATGGCAAGATCGGGCAAGCCGCTAGGCGGCGAAAGCATAATAAAGCCTATAAGAGTTTGGGCATTATCGTTTAAAGTTACGGCAGCGTATAATCTGTGATTATGTTTTCTGCCGCTAAACTCGTCAAAATTGTCTTTGATTATATAATTATAACCTTTTTGAGTTTCTATTTCTTGCCAGCACTCGTAATCTGTTTTACAGTCGGACGGTAAATACTGCGCAATCGAAAGAATCTCGTTTGAGGCGTAAATTTTTCGTTTTATTGGCTGTTTCATTTTTTTATATTACCACAATTTTTTACTGGTAGCAATTTAATAAAAGACACTTGTCGTTTGACATTGATAAATCGTTTTGTTATTATAAGGTCGTCTTTAATGGAGGCGAAATAAAAAATGAATCAATTAGAAGAAATAAAAAAATGGCTGAAAGACACCGAAGAAGAGCCTTTGGAAGAAATGAGCGGTTTTTTCGCCAAAAGAATAGATAGCTATGAAGAGCATATGAGTCCATGGTCGGCGTACTACGAATGGTTGGGCGAGCTTATCCCCAAAAACGCGAAAACGCTTTTGGACGTGGGCTGCGGCACGGGTTTGGAACTTGACCGTATTTTTGCGTACCGTCCCGACATCGCGGTTACGGGTATAGACCTATCTCAAACTATGCTTGATAAGCTGCAAAGCAAACACGGCGATAAAAATCTTACGCTAATTTGCGGAGATTATTTTAATGAACACTTTGGCGAAAACAGTTTCGATGTCGCAATCGCGTTTGAAACTCTGCATCACTTTAAAGCGGAAAAAAAGCTGCAAATATTTAAAAAAATTTATAAATCGTTAAAAAAAAGCGGCGTGTTTTTGGAAGGGGATTATATCGCGGAATCCAACGAAATGGAATGTTACCTTTTTGACGAACTAAAACGGCGCAAAGAAAAATGGAAAATTCCCGACGGGATTTTCGTGCATTTCGATACTCCGCTTACGCTTCCGCACGAGTTATCGCTAATTGAACAAGCGGGCTTTAAAACGGAAATCTTAGGCTGCCGCGGAAAAGAAAATACGCCTATGATAAAGGCTGTGAAATAATCATTTTTCTTTATATGTTTTAGCGGGGAAACGACAAAAATAAATACATTTATATTCAAATTTTTTA
>JAQUSX010000057.1:1253-3733 GCA_028710055.1 Clostridia bacterium
GCGCTGCTCGGTACGCTTACGCCTTTTTGCAGCTGTTCATCGATACCGCTTTTTATGGGCTTTACCAGAGCGGGTATAAGCAGCGGCGTTACGTTCAGCTTTTTGATTTCCAGTCCGTTGGTGGATTTGGGCGCGTTCGTCTTGCTCGTTAGCACTTTCGGTTTTCCTATCGCAGGTATTTACGTTGTCGTAGGACTGATACTTGCGGTTATCGGCGGAACGATAATCGAAAAAACGGGAATAGGCAAAGAAGTCAGAGAATATATATCAAACAGCGGAACGACTGTCAGCTCGTCCGAAATTATCGAACCTACAAAGAAAGAAAGAGCGGCGTACGCGTGGGAACAGCTCAAAGGCGTTGTTAAAAAAGTATGGATTTATATTTTTATCGGCGTGGCGATAGGGGCGACTATTCACAACTTTGTTCCAACCGAGTGGGTGGAAGCGGTCTTAGGTCAAGATAAATGGTATTCAGTTTTTGTGGCGACTTTTGTGGGCGTACCTATGTACGCGGATATTTTCGGCACGATACCCGTTGCGGAAGCGTTGTTTGCCAAGGGCGTTGGAGTAGGCACAATTTTAGCGTTTATGATGAGCGTCACCGCGCTTTCACTGCCCAGCGTTATTATGCTGTCAAAAGCCGTAAAACCGAAATTATTGGCAGTATTTATGGCGGTAGTAATCGTCGGAATAATAGCGATAGGTTTTGTATTCAACGCGCTTAACTTCTTGTTTATCTAACAGAGGTGTTAAAAGTTTAGACGCTTGACTTAAAAATAAATGCAACTATAATTAAGACAATAATAAAGGAATATATCAAAATAAAAAAGGAGAAATATTTTATGAAAATGGCAGTATACGGAGGCGGATGCGCTTCCTGCAAAAAATTGTATGAAAACGCTCAAAAAGCGGTAGCACAGGCGGGTGTGCAAGCGGAAATTGATTATATTACCGATATGCAAGTAATTATGCAAAAAGGTTTTATGACTGTGCCGGTACTGGAAATCGACGGCAAAGTCGTTTTTAGAGGCAGAGTAGCAAGCGACAAAGAAATCTTAGCTTTAATACAAAAATAAATAATTTTCGCAAACTGCAGCTGCTTGAAAAAAATTTTCCCCGTGCTAAAATCATCGTAAAGATTGAAAAAGATAAGAAAAATGAAAATTTGCGCGGATATAACAGAAAAATATATCAAGGGAAACGATATTCGCAATTTAAAAAAACGAGTTGTTTTTTTTCTAACAGACCGATAAAATCGAGATAAAACATTCAACATTTTAGTAATTGCAAGTAATTGAATTAAAAAAAAGACGAGGCTTAGCAACGTTTTTTTTTGATACCTAAACTTTGTGAAAAGTATAGTTTATTTTACTTGTAAATTATTCTTCCATATTAACAAACAGCACGGGATAATCGGCGACTTTTTCAAATCCGCATTTAAGCGCGGTTTGTACCGACGGCGCGTTGTTTTTCCAACATTCCCAAAAAACGTTCAACTTGCGTTCCGCCGCTTTTTTGAGAAAAGCGTTTGTCATAGCAGAGGCTATACCGCGGCGGCGGTGATTTTCGTCTACGGCTATGCCTATCGCTAGGGAATTCGCGCTTGGATATTCGCTTGTGCAAAAAGCGCATATTCTGTTTTCATCAATAAAAGTAAAGCCGATGCCGTTACGGCAAAAATCGTCCATATCGTCGTATGTAGCGGTTCCCAAAACTTCTTCGGTAATCATTTCGATATTATTTAAATCGGAATTCAGTAATTCTTCGCCAATAGGGGTAGCCGAACCTATTCCGCCTAAAGGCTTTTCGTCAAAATTCATATTCGCGCCTGCGTAGCGGTAAAGGCTCCGCGTATTATCGTAAACTTTCCCCAAGTTTTTTCCTACTGCTTCCGCCGCGTTTTTGTCGGAGTAAAACACGATTATAACGCCTAAATCTTTTCGTTTCTTTTCGTTAAAAACTGTTGAACAAAATTCAGCGGCGAAATCTTCGCTAACTCCGTTTAAAAAAAGATAATGTCCGAGAAGCATAGCGCAATATTTAGGATTTATTTCGTCGTCTACATAAATCTCGGCGAGCCGCGGCTTTTCAGATACCATATCAAACATATATTGCAAAGGCGAAAATGCTAGCAGATGTCTCGCTTTATGGTTCAATTCATTTATTTTTATCACGTCGAATTTTCCTTTGTTTTGTTTTTAACGAGTATACCACAAGTAGTAAAATAATGGAAGAGCTAAAAAGAAAAGGAACACTCAAAAGTGTTCCTTTTTTTGCGACAAAAATTATTAAGTCGCCGTTATGGTGCGGATAACAGGACTTGAACCTGCACGAGAGTGACTTCACTAGAACCTGAATCTAGCGCGTCTGCCAATTCCGCCATATCCGCATATTTCCTTTTGATACTATACCTTAATTTGCTCAAAAAATCAAGGATTTTTATTGCCAAATTTACCTTGTGTTTTTGACAATCATAAATA
>JAQUSX010000057.1:3833-5780 GCA_028710055.1 Clostridia bacterium
TTTAACTATTTTTCTGTGGTATTGACTTTAAGGTTAATATTTGATAAAATAATATCAAGCACGTTTATCCGTTGCAAAAAAAATATGTACGGAGGACAATTTTTTATGGCAGAACAAAAATTTTTTATTTGCCGCCATTGCGGTAATTTGGTCGGAATGATACACGACAGCGGTGTTCCTATGATTTGCTGCGGCGAAAAAATGCAGTTACTCAAAGCCAACACCGTAGACGCTTCGCATGAAAAACATTTACCCGTAGTTAACGGCTCGGGCTTTAATCTTAACGTAAAAGTCGGCTCGGTCGAACATCCCATGACAGCGGAACACTACATAATGTGGGTTTACGTTCAAACCGAAAACGGCGGTATTCGCCACAGTTTCAAACCCGGCGACAAGCCCGAATGGGATTTTTGTGTGGGCGAAAAACCGATAGCCGTATTCGCTTACTGTAACTTGCACGGACTTTGGAAAACCGAAATTTAGTTTATTTAAAATCGTAAAATTTACATCAAATCGGTAAACTAAATCAAAGCAAAAAAAACTACAAAAAACGAAATTTAAACATATGTTTTTTGTAGTTATTTTTTTACGAAGTTTTTTTTGACTTTTTAATAGGATTTATAATTTTAACAATTACTTTCTTCTACGCTTCCCGTTATATTTGCACTATGATTATGAGTGCTTTTAAGTGTAAATATTAAAAAAACTTTCGTCAAAAAAATGCCTTTTGTCCGCTCGTTTTTCGCCCGCTTGTATTGACACGAATTGTTTAAAGTGTTACGATTTTAGTATAAAAAAATTTTTGATAACAATAGCGGTATTACCGAAAAAATAAAATATTTTAATTTAAACGAGGGAGTTTTATGAAAATTTATCTTGTAGCGGCAAAAAGAACGGCTGTAGGCAGTTTTTTAGGCAGTCTTGTTAACGTTAAGCCCGGCGAACTTGGCGCGACGGTGGTCAAAAACATTTTGGAAGAAACCAAGCTTGACCCCAAAAACGTTGACGAAGTAATAGTAGGCAATATTTTGGGCGCGGGACAGGCGCAAAACGTAGGCAGACAAGTGGCTATAAAAGGCGGTATTCCGCAGGAAGTGCCGGCATATACGCTTAATATGGTATGCGGCAGCGGTATGAAAGCGGTAATAAATGCCGTTATGGACATCCGCGGCGGCTTTGCAAACGTTGTTATCGCAGGCGGAACGGAATCTATGAGCGGCGCGCCGTATCTTATTCCGTCAAAAACAAGAACAGGCAATAAAATGGGCGTTATGGAAATTCAAGACCATATGATTTTGGACTCTCTTACAGACGCGTTTAGTAACGTTCATATGGGTATAACCGCTGAAAATATAGCAGAAAAATACGGCATTACGCGCGAACAACAAGACGCATTCGCTTACGATTCCCAAGTTAAGGCAATAAAATCCGTTGACGACGGTTTGTTTAAAAATGAAATAGTTCCAGTAAACGTAAAAATAGGCAAAGAAGAAAAAGTTTTTGATACCGACGAATATCCCAATAGAGGCAGCAATCCCGAAAAATTGGCTAAACTTCGCGCCGCTTTTAAAGACGGCGGCACGGTTACTGCTGGCAACGCATCGGGCATAAACGACGGAGCGTCGTTTGTTATGGTAGCAAGCGAAGAAGCGGTAAAGAAATACAATTTGAAACCTTTGGTTGAAATAATCTCAGTAGGTCAAGGCGGCGTTGATCCGCAGTATATGGGTCTCGGTCCCGTTCCCGCTATCAGAATGGCTCTTAGTAACGCTCAAATGAAACTCAGTCAAATGGAAGTTATCGAGCTTAACGAGGCTTTTGCGGCTCAATCGCTCGGCGTTGTTAAACTTCTTTCCGAAGAACACGATCTGACAGCCGACCAAATCCGCGCTCGCACAAATCCTCGCGGCGGCGCAATCGCTATCGGTCACCCCGTAGGCGCAAGCG
>JAQUSX010000058.1 GCA_028710055.1 Clostridia bacterium
GCCGTTCCCGTATGAAAAGGTTTAAAGTTTTCGGGGTCGGGACTGCGGGTTCCTTCAGGGAAAATGCCTAATATTTTTTCGCCGTTAAGGATTTCAAGGCTTTTTTTGATAGCCGCGAGGTCGACGTCTCCGCGTGAAACGGGTACGTATTCAAGCGAATTGAAAACAGAACGCAAAAATCCATTTTTGCGGAATTCAGCTTTATACATAAAATGAATTTGATTTTTGCAGTAAGCGGACCATACCACGGGATCCCATCCCGAATTGTGGTTCATAACGAAAATCGTTTTTTTGTCCTCAAATTTTTTTGGTCCGAAAACAGTAACGGGATAAAAAGGACGTATAAGAGGTTTCAATAATTTCGCAAATCCGTATAAATTTTTACACACGTTTTTTATCTCCTATTACTACTAAAAATTTATTTATTACTTCGTCTACCGAAAGGTCGCTGCTGTCTATTAAAACGGCGTCCGCGACTTGTACAAGCGGGGCTATTTGTCTATGAGAGTCGTTGTAATCGCGAGCAATAATATCGCTCAAAACCTGCTCGTACGGCAAATCCTGTCCTTTTTGCGCAAGTTCTTTCACTCTGCGGCAAGCCCTTACTTCCGCCGAAGCGGTAAGGAAAAACTTGAATTTCGCGTCGGGCAAGACGTAACTTCCGATATCTCTTCCGTCCAGAACGCAATCGCGTTTTTTTGCTATCTCACGCTGCGAATCAGCCATTTTTTTACGCACGCACGGCACCGCTGAAATATCGCTCGCCATTTTTGATACGGCATGCTCTCGGATTTCGGCTGTGACGTCAATATCATCCAAAAACACTTTTTGAACGCCGTCAATGTATCTGACGTCGACCATAGTGCGGTCAAGCATATTTTTTACGGTCGCTTCGTCCTTTACGTCTAAACCGCTTTTAAGGGCCTTTAAACCCAGACAACGGTACATCGCGCCTGTATCGAGATACATTATGTCAAGCTTTTTCGCCAATAATTTCGCGATTGTGCTTTTTCCCGCTCCGCTGGGTCCGTCTATGGCTATGGTAATCAAATTAAATCCTTCCTTAAATTTATTGCGTCTTTTAGATAAATATGCTTTGGCGTAAAGTCGGCGTCGACCGTGATTAACACTCTTATACACATCGGCAAAGAACCGATTACACGCATTTCTTGCGCGCACATCATAGGCACAGCCGAAAATCCCATTTCGCGGGCATATTTCGCGGGGTAAGCCGCCGTAATATCAGCCGTGCAAGTAAAAACGGCAAACTGAATTTGCGGTATTTTTATTTTGTTTTTAGATAAAATTTCCGTCAAAAGCTCTTTTACGGCCCTTTCTATTTCGAGTTCGTCATTGTTTTCGACGGTTATCGCTCCGCGTATGGTTTTCATTTTTATTTCTCCGTAGCGGCGTATAAACCCGCGGCATACCCCGTTGAAAAAGCTATTTGCAGATTAAAGCCGCCAGTTAATGCGTCAACGTCTATCATTTCGCCCGCAAAATATAAGTTTTCAATCAACTTGCTTTGCATAGTTTTGGGATTGATTTCTTTTACGCTTACTCCGCCGCTTGTCACAACGGCTGTGTTTAAATCCCCGATTTTTACCGCCGTTAAGGTGAAGTTTTTTAAAGTTTTAACTAAAATCGCTCTTTCTTCGGCGGTTATTTGGTTTACTTTTTTATCGGGATTGATTTTTGTAACCTCTATTATAACCGAAATAAGTCTCTCGGGCAATAGTCCGTTTAAAGAATTTTTGAAAGTTTTGTTGGAATTAATAGAAAAATCCCGCAAGATGCGAGCGTCAAGAATTTCGTTCGTCAAAGCGGGTTTTAAGTCGATTGCTATCGTAAAGCCGTTTATATTTTGTTTATTTATGTATGCCGAAGCCGTCAGTATTATCGGTCCAGATATGCCGTCGTGTGTAAACAACGCTTCGCCAAACTGGGAAAAAATCGTCTTTCCGCTATAATCCACTATTGAAATATTGACATTTGTAAGCGAAAGACCGGCGAGAGAATAGTCTTCTTTGGTTTTTATGTCCACCAAAGACGGATAGAGATTGGTTACAGTATGACCGACGGATTTTGCCAGAGAAAAACCGTTTCCGTCGCTGCCCGTTGCGGCATATGACGCGCCGCCGCAAGCTAAAATGACTTTATCGCATAGTACTATGCCCGACGTAGTAGTTAATGAAACTATTTTGCCGTTATTTATATCTATAGATTTTACTTTTGTATTAAGTTTGATATCGCAACCAAGACGAGTCAGCTCTTTTTCAAGCGTTTTTGTGACGTCGCTGGCTTTATCGGAAAGCGGAAAAACTCTGTCGCCTCTTTCCGTTTTTGTCGCTAAGCCTAACGAATTAAAAAATTCCACCGTTTTTTCGGGCGGAAACAAGTTTATCGCGCCGTAAAGAAATTTTTGATTTGTGACGACGTTCGTTAAAAAAGTTTGGGGAGAGCAAAAATTAGTCATATTGCATCTTCCCTTACCTGTAATATATATTTTTTTGCCGAGCTTTTCGTTTGACTCAATTAAGACAGCCTCGGCTCCGTTTCTCGCGGCGGTTACAGCTGCCATCATTCCCGCGGCTCCTCCGCCTACAACGCAGATTTTCACTTAAAAATCTCCTTTAACTTATCGAGTTCGTCGTAATCGGTTCGGTCGGTTTTTATCGGAGTAATCGCTATATATCCGTCGTGAACTGCCGTTATATCGCAGTCTGACATCACTTCAAGCGGCTTTGGCTCGCCGTCAAGCGAATAGCCTTGCCCGTCGTCGTTTTCGATTAAATCGTATCGGTCGTTGAATGAATGAATACCCAGTCTTACGAGTTTTACGCCTTTTATTTGGTCGTACGCTATGCTTGGAGCGTTTACGCTTAAAAAAGTATAAGGTTTGTCGTAATTGACAAAATTATTGAGATTTTTAAGCGCGAATTCGATTAAACCGTCATAGTTGTATTCATTTTTATCATTGCTTTTGCATGACAACGCCACGGTTTTTCTGTTCAAAATACACGCCTCTTGCGACGCCGAAACGGTACCCGAATAAATAACGTCCGTTCCGTAGTTCGCGCCTTCGTTGGGTCCCGATATTACTAAATCGGGTTCAATCGCCAACTGTACCAAAGCGAATTTTACGCAGTCCGTGGGAGTGCCCGTAATAGAATAAGCGGAAGTTGCTCCGTCTACTTTTTCGGTTATGCAGTAAATAGGCTTGCGGAAAGTCATAAAATGGCTGTAACCCGATCTTTGCGAATCAGGCGCGACAACGTGCACAATGTGACCGTTATCCGACAAAACTTTGGCGAGCTGCCGCAGTCCTACTGAATTTATTCCATCGTCGTTTACAAGCAAAATTTTCAATTTATCTCTCCGTTTTTTATTTTAAATGAAGCAGTTCAGTTTTTTCTTTATTTTAGTCTAAGGTTTTTAAATATGCCAGTTCTTTTTCGTTCAGGTCGCGGTAAGTTCCCCTTGTCAAACCGCCAAGACGTATCTCGCCTATTGCCGTGCGTTTCAAAAACTCGACGGGTTTTCCTATCGCCTCGAACATATTTTTGACCTGATGATTTCTGCCCTCGGAGATTATTATTTCTACCTTAGTAGTGTGAACGTCGCCTTCCAAAACCGTTGCCGATATAGCTTTTGCTATTTTGCCGTCAACTTTTACGCCGTTAGTCAGCATTTTGATTTCGGGCTCTTTTACCATACCCGAAACTCTTGCAACGTAAGTTTTGGTGATTTTGTGGCTGGGGTGAGTAAGCAGGTTTGTAAGATTGCCGTCGTTTGTCAGTATCAACAAGCCTTCCGTGTCGTAATCGAGTCTACCGACGGGAAAAAGACGGGCTTTGATATCTATTAAGTCCATAACGGTTTTTCTGCCCAAATCGTCTTTGACGGTCGTAACAAAACCTTTTGGCTTATGCAGCATTATATAATACAGCTTGTTTTTGGGCTTTATCGTTTTGTTGTCAAGAGTGACCGAATCCCTTTCGCTAATATCGGTAGATAAAGATAATTCTACTTTTCCGTTAACCTTAACTCTGCCGTCTTTTACAAACTGTTCCGCGGCGCGTCTGCTTGCCACTCCGCAATCCGCTAAATATTTATTTATACGCATTTAAAAAATTTCCTTTAAAAAAGATAATTAAATAGTATACAATTTTTGGGAAAAAATCAACTGTTTGCCAAAGTAAACGTTAATTTTATAAACGTCTTCCGTTTCCTCATAGATAATGACTTCTTTTATTTGATTGATTTCGTTCTTTGTCAACGGAAACCAAAAACTTTTTTCGCATAGATAATAAAGTTTTTTGCTGTCTTTAACTTCTACCGAGTATATCTTATTTTTTGGCACAATGCATCGGGTATCATACTCGTTTTGAAAATACGTTAAAAGGCTTTTTGTTTCTTCAAACATTGGTCCGCAGTTAAGCACGACGCAAACGAGTTCCGTGCCGTTATCTGCAGCTCCGACAAAGCAACGCCCCGCCCTTTTGGTATAACCCGTTTTGACTCCGCAAGCGTTTTCGTAATTATAAAGCAGTTTGTTTTTATTCAAAAGCAAGCGTTTTTCTTCACCGCCGCCTATCGTGACTTTTTTTGTCGAAACTATTTCTCTAAAAATCGGGTTTTTCATCGCCTCACAGGAAATTACCGCCAAATCGTACGCACTCGTATAATGATTGTCATCGTGCAGTCCGTGAGGATTTACAAAATGTGTGTTATCCAAACCTAAATATGCCGCTTTTGCGTTCATTAGTTCGGCAAAATTTTCTATACTGCCGCCGACATGAATAGCCAAAGCCACAGCGCAGTCGTTGCCGCTACGGAGCATAAGTCCGTAAAGCAGTTCTTTTACCGTCAGCGTTTCGCCAAGTCTTAAATAAACGGAAGAGCCTTCCACTCCTACCGCTTTTTTGTCGATATTTACGGGTTCGTCTATGTCGCATAGCTCGACTGCTACAAGCGCGGTCATAATTTTCGTCGTGCTTGCCATAGGCAGTCGAATGTCGGCGTTTTTGCTGAATAATACCCTGCCGCTGTTTATTTCCATTACGACCGCGCTTTGAGCCGACGTTTGAGCGGAATAACCGCAAGCGTTTATATTATCTATATAAAAATCTTGAGTAGGTTCGACGGTTTGAGCCGCAAAAGCGATACTTGGCAAAAGAATAGTTAACGCGCAAATAAACGTCAATAAAAAATAACCGGTTTTTTTCATTTTTTAATTTGTAAATTTACCTAATAATTCTTTCGTTAAGTCCAAAAGTTTGTCCGCCGCGCTTTCTTCATTTATTTTGAGCATTTTTATTTCGTTTCGGTGTATAACCAAAAATCCTATCGGGGTAAGCGAAGCTCCGCCTCCCGAACCGCCCGCAAACTGGTTATCATTTTTTGCCAAAGCTTTCGGGGGCGTGTTGTATTCGCCTCCGCCCGCTAAAAAACCGAAAGAAACTTGAGATACGGGTAAAATCGTACTGCCGTCTGACGTTACCAAAGGCTTTCCGATTATCGTATTTATTTCGGTAGCGTTTTTAATGTTGGTTAACGCCGTGTTAACTATTTGCTGTATTTGATCTGATTGATTTTCCATAATCTATCCCCTTTTTACTTAATAGTCTCGTTAATATTTTTAATATCGACGTCGTCGCTTTTATTTTTACAATCAATATTTCTTTTTGATCTTTCGCTAGCTCAATATCAAAATT
>JAQUSX010000059.1 GCA_028710055.1 Clostridia bacterium
TAAGATTTAAAAACAGCAAGCTGGTTCAAGGGGCTTTGTACGGCATTCGTCCCGTGGTAGTCGGACTTGTTTTTTCGGCTTTGATTATGGTCATGCTTACTTTAATTTTGCCTAAAGTAAAACTTGACGATTTGGCAAACTCGTCGACAGCTGGTTTCGATTATGTTTCTTTGATTTTCTTAGCCGTGTTTACGACATTAAGTTTTATAAAAATCAAAGGTAAAAGGGTAAATCCGCTTATTCTTATCGGCGTCTCCGCCGTCGCGGGTATAGTATTATTCGCTTTTATCGGACTGTAAAAAATACTTGAAATAACACCGCTCGCTTTGAGCGGTTTTTTTATTATATAATTTTATAGTTTTTAAATTTAATAAAATACTGTTTCTAACTTTTATCTTACATTTGTTCGTATTCATTTAAAAATCAGATTTAATCATAAGATTATACAAACAATAAACTTTCCTAAATTTTCCTTAAAAAATACACCGTAAAGTATTTTTATTTTCGAAACATAATTGCATTGAAGTATAAATAGTGTTAAAATATAGCTACAGAAATATTGCTAGAGGTAGATTATGTCAAATATCAAAAAAATTCAACACAAATTAAAAAAAATATATCCAAAAATTAAAGTCGATGAAAAAGATGAATGCGTACACCTTACGGGAGAACTTGACCGTTGGGAAGACATCGTGTCATTAGGTCAGGCGGCAGTCAGCAAAGATTTCGTCGGCGTTTTAAACGACGTAAAATTAAAAAATTTTGTCGAACCCGATATCAGACAGTCCGCAATTAACGATAAAAAATACGATGGAAGCAATCTTGACGTACTTATTATCGGCGGCGGTGTGGTCGGTTGCGCGGCTTTGCGAGAGCTAACCAGATACGACCTAAAAGTCGCTTTGGCGGAGAAAGAAAGCGACGTGGCTTGCGCGGCTAGCGGCAGAAATGACGGCGCCGTGCACGTAGGTATCGACCTTCACGGAAAAAGTAAAAAACTAAGTTATCTAATGCGGGCGAATCCGCTGTATGAAAATCTTTCAAAAGAACTGGATTTCAAATTCGAGCGAACAGGTCAATACATAGCTTTTTCGTCGTGGAAATATTTAGTCGTTGGTTATCTTTTATTAAAATCCCGCGCGAAGCGTAACGGCATAAAAGGAATGAAATTTATAAGCGGTAAAAAATTAAAACAGCATTCGCCTAACATTAACCCGAAAACAAAGTTCGCTTTCTTTTACCCTAGCGGCGGTTCGGTCTGTCCTTACGGAATGACTATAGCTTTTGCCGATAACGCGGTATTCAACGGCGGGCAAGTGTGGCTAAATACGTGCGTGACGGGTATGACAGTTGAAAACGGCAAAATAATATCTGTGCAAACAAACAGGGGAGAAGTTTTTCCGAAAGTTGTAATTAACGCCGCGGGCGTATACGCCGACAAAATTGCCGAAATGGCGAACGACAGATTTTATACCATTCACCCTCGTCGCGGCACAAATAGTATATTGGATAAAAGCAGCGTCGAGCATTACGGTAAACTAAGCATAAGTATGTACGGCAACCATAAAAGCAACGCGAAGCTTCACACAAAAGGCGGCGGCGTCGTTAGTACCGTTGACGGCAATCTGTTGATAGGTCCCGACGCTGTTGAAACGCCGTTAAGGGAAGAAATGGCTACGACCGCAAAAAGCGTAAACACGGTGGTTGACAGACAGCAGGATATTTTGCCGAAACTAAGCGCGAGAGATATTATCACATATTTTACAGGCGTAAGGGCTTCGACGTACGAAGAAGATTTTGTTATTCAAATGGGCAGAAAAACTAAAAATTTCGTTCACGCGGCTGGTATCCAATCGCCCGGGTTAAGCGCGGCTCCCGTCATTGCGCAAGACGTCAGCGACTTAACGGTAAAATATTTAGAGCAGTTTTCGCCCGTGGTGAAAAATTCTAATTTTAACCCCGTAAGAAAAGGCGTGACGGAACTAAGAAATTTAACGTTAGCACAGCGCGACGAATTGATAAAGAAAAATCCAGATTACGGCGAAATAGTTTGCAGATGCGAAGAAATATCAAAAGGTGAAATAATAGACGCGCTTAATCTTCCTTTGAAGGTTGATACCGTAGACGCCATTAAACGCCGAACCCGCGCGGGAATGGGCAGATGTCAAGGCGGATTTTGCCAGCCGAGAGTGCTAAAAATTATTGCTGAAACGGTAAACAAGGATTACTCCGACATAAATAAAAAAGGCGACGGAAAAATTATTTTGGGAAAAACGAAAGGGGAAGAATAATGCGAAGAGAGCATTTTGATATTGCGGTAATAGGAGGCGGTCCCGCGGGTCTTGCGGCTGCAACGGTAGCCTCGGAAAAAGGAGCTAAAGTAGCTCTCATCGAGAGAGAACCGAGTTTGGGCGGAATACTGAAACAATGCGTTCACGACGGCTTTGGCGTTATCAGGTACGACCAAAAACTGACGGGACCCGAATACGCGCAAAAAGAAATAGATAAACTTAATAAAAACGAGACAACAAAATTTTTGTTAACGTTCGTTACAAAAATAACCAAACGCAGTTCCGATTTTGTTATTCAATTTGTAAACCGTTCGGGCGCGGACGAAATCGAAGCGAAAAAAATAATTTTGGCTACGGGCTGCAGAGAACGCACAAGCAAGCAGATAGGCGTTCACGGCACAAATCCCGCGGGCGTTTTGACAGCGGGAACGGCGCAAAACTATGTTAATTTGCAAGGACTTATGCCCACTCGTAAATGCGTTATTTTGGGCAGCGGAGATATCGGGCTTATTATGGCAAGACGCTTGACTTTGGAAGGAGCGCAGGTAGTGGGAGTGTATGAAGCAAAATCAGCCCCGGGCGGCTTGACAAGGAACGTAGTGCAATGTCTGAAAGATTTTAATATACCTTTATATTTGTCTCACACGGTGACAAAAGTTTTCGGCGTTGACAGACTTAACGCCGTTGAGATTTCCAAAGTTGACGACAAAATGAACCCTATCGCGGGCAGCGAGCAGATTGTCGAATGCGATTCGCTGATACTTTCGGTTGGGCTTATACCCGAAAACGAAATAGCAAAACAGCTTTGTGTTCCGCTGTGTCCTTATACAAAAGGGGCGGTAGTAGACCAAACTTTGATGACATTGACAGACAATGTGTTTAGCTGCGGAAACGCTCTGCACGTCAGCGATCTGGCGGATTACGTATCGGAAAGCGGCGAAATAGCGGGAGCTATGGCATGCGCAAAAATCAAAAACCGCAATCTTGTTAACGTAACAAAAAATAAAAATCTGCTTTACGTAGTCCCGCAAAAAATAAATTTGGACGCGCCTTTAGATGAAACGGTATTTTATTTTAGGGTAGCTGAGGAATACGAAAACGCAAAACTGACAATATACGCCGATGAAAAAGTGGTGTTTTCCAAAAAATACGTACATTTGCGTCCACCCGAAATGGAAAGACTAAAACTCAATCTTGAAGCCTATTCCGACTGTCACGGCTTTTCATTCGTTTTGGAGGTGGGGGTATAAATGAAAGAATTGATATGTATCGCTTGTCCCAACGGCTGCAGGCTTACGGTTGACGAAAAAACAAATGCGGTAAGCGGAAATAAATGCCTGCGCGGCGAAAAATTTGCTCTTAAAGAAATAACCTGCCCGACGCGTTCGCTTACTTCTACCATAGCTACCGTGTTCGACGATTGCCCCGTAATATCGGTAAAAACCGACGGCGAAATACCGAAAGACAAAATTTTTTCGGTTATGAAAGAACTGAAAAAAATCAAAGTTGAAAAACGTTTGAAAATAGGCGACATAGTGATAGCGAACGTAGCCGACGCAAACGTTAATATCGTTGCAACAAAAAATATGTAGTTTTTTTTGGAATCAATTTCTTTTTTTAAGCTGATTTTTATTTGAATTGTAATTTTTTTGAAATGATTTTAACTTAAATAAATTTTATATAATAAATTTTCATTAATAAAAAAGCGTGTCAAATAGATACGCTTTTTTTGACGGAGTTAATTCGCCTTTGTCTAATAAAACAAACGAAAACGCAAATAATATGCGAATAAAAGATATATCAAATTTTTCTTGACTTTTTCATAAGTAAGACATATTATATTATTATACCTACCCCCTAAGGGGTGGGGTACGAAAGGAGATTATTTATGAGTTCATGTTGCAAAATTGAACATAAGAAAGAGCGTTTTTATGAAACGATAAAATATCAAATTATAGCGTTATCGGTGTCTTTGGTCGCGCTCGTATTTTCATTTTTATGGGGCAAACTGTTTCCGCAACATTCTATATGGACGTACTTTAACAGCGGATGGATAGCTGTTGTATTGTGCGGCACGCCGTTAGCTATCTCGGCTTTTGAAAACTTATTTAAACATAAAAAAATAAAATCAGCGTTACTTATCACCGTTGCGTTGCTTGCTTGCGTGGTTTTGGAAATTCTCAACTGGACGGGCATAACAAGTTCGACTCACGGCAATTATTTGTTCGCGGCAGGGGAAGTAGCTTTTTTGATGATGCTAGGCGGACTTATTGAAGACCTGACGGTAAAACGTTCTCGCAGCGGAATTGAAAAACTTATCAATCTCGCGCCCAAAACGGCCAATATATTAATGCAAGATAAATTCGTTTCGATGCCCGTAAATTTTGTGCAAGTCGGCGATACCGTTTTGGTAAAACCTTACGAACAAATATCCGTTGACGGAACTATCTCAAAAGGCACGACTTCTGTTAACCAAGCCGCTATCACGGGCGAGAGCGTTCCCATTGACAAAATCGTAGGCGACGGTGTTTTCGCGGGTACGTGGAATAACAGCGGCGCGATAGAAATATCGGTCACAAAGCCTTCTACCCAAACGACCTTGGCAAAAATGGTGGAGCTTGTAAAGAATGCGGAAAATAAAAAAGCGCCCGCGGTACGAACAGCCGACAAATGGGCGGGTATTATCGTGCCTTTGGCTATCGCTTTGGCAGTTTTGGTGTTCCCCGTAGCGTACTTCGGTTTCCACGTTTCTTGGACGGAAGCTTTGGTCAGAAGCGTGACGGTATTAGTAGTGTTCTGTCCCTGCGCATTGGCTTTGGCTGCGCCTACGGCAGTTGCTGCGGCTATCGGTAACGCAAGCTATCATGGTATTTTGATAAAAAGCGGCGAAGCTCTCGAAAGCATCGGCAAAACGGACGTTTTTGTTTTTGATAAAACTGGCACTCTCACAACTGGCGAAATCAAAGTGGTAGATTATTTTTCAAATATAGATAAAGATGCTTTCTTAAAATATTTGGCTGGGGCGGAATCAAAGTCAGAGCATCCTTTGGCGAAAGCGATTACGGCTTTTGCGGACAAAAAAATTACCGCAACGCAGACAAAATCTTTGGTAGGCTCTGGCGTGGAAGCGATTGTTGAAGACAAAAAAATAATTGTCGCAAAACTTGACTTTTTTAAAAACTTACCGAAAAATGAGACTATCGATATTTGGCTGAAAAATGGATACACGGTGGTAGGAATGAGCGCAGACGGCGAATTTTGCGGAGCTGTCGCACTATCCGATACGATTAGAGAAAACGCGGCTGACACAATAACAGCATTAAAATCCGATAGAATTAAGACGGTTATGCTGACGGGCGACAATTCTTATTCGGCGGAAAGAGTTCATAAAGAAACGGGTTTGGATGA
>JAQUSX010000060.1 GCA_028710055.1 Clostridia bacterium
TTTTGCGGCAAGGGCTTGCCTTTCATGTGCATTGCCTTTACTCTTTCGGGCGGCGGTAGTTTTTCCTTGTTTTTAACTATTTGAAAACAGTCTTGCAGTTCTTCAAATCTCGGTCTGTCTTTATAGTGCGGACAGTTTGTTCTATCAATGATTACGTATCCTTTTCTTGTCAGATACGCCAAAATTAAAGTGTTAAAAAATCTCATGCCGCCTGAGCCGTCGGTGGCGGAATGGAAAAATTCCATCGCTATTTCTTTGTAAAAATAAGTAACTCTTACCATACTCCTACGATGGTCAAGTTTTAGCGGTTTGCAAGGGAACGTGTCTTGTTCTTCAATAACAAGAGGAGTAGTGGGAGCGTCAAGATACCACCAAAAAAGTCCAGCTTTTAACGAACTTGTGATAGTGGGATATCTCAAAACAACGTCGTTCACCGCTTCCTGTAAAATAATTGGGTCGATTTCTTCATTAAATACCGCGGCGAGCCTAAACTGCGCGTTACTGTCGCGCGCAAGAGCGGGATATATTAAAGCCGCGTTATCAAGCTTAAACCATTGTTCTTTGTGCGTGGGTTGTTTTTTAGCAATTTGTCTTATTCTATAAGGAACGCTTTGGATTTTTTCCTCGTTTTTTTCACGTTTTTCCTGCAATTTTTTTTGACGGCGTTCATATTTTTCGCGGCGTCTGTTTTCCGCTTCCTGCATTCTCAAAGCTGTTTTTTCTTGTTTTCTGGCCTTTATTTCTTGTTTTTTCGCTTTTAATTCCTGCCTTTTGGCTGCTTTAATGGATTTTTTATCTGATTTATTAGATTTCTTATCATTTTTACGCTCCATTTTCTCGGTCTTGGCAAGCGTAGCCGCCGCAAGTTTTTTTGCGTTCTCAATTTCTTTTAGACGCGCTTTTTCTTCTTTTTTAGCCTTTAATTGTTTGCGTTTTTCGGCTTTGTTTATTTTTTTCAATTCTTTATTTTCTTCCATATATTTCCTGCCGTTTTTTATTTTTGTCAGTTATTTTGTTCTTATTAGTTTAGCACAATTAACAAACTTTTTACCACAATATAACAAATTTTTTTCGTTTGCAATTATTATTGCCTAGAATTTTGTCTAGTAAGACTCTACATTTAAGATTTTTTTTCTCTATTGGTTTTTATTTTGACTCCATTAAAGGGACATTTTATTGACTAACCGACTGGAATGGAGTAGAATGTTTTTAATAATTTTTAAGAGAGGGCGAAAATGTTTCAAAATCTTATTTCCGCCGTAATTGAGTTTGCTGCCGACGGCATATCTATTTTTGGCTACAAAATATATTTTTACGCCTTATTAATCACAACGGGCATGGTATGCGCTATTATCGTGGCTTCACAACTTATGAAAAAGAAAGGCATACCGGGCGACCAAAGTCTTGATTACGCAATAGTGGTAATTCCGCTTGCTATTATCGGCTGCCGTATTTATTTTTTACTGTTCCCGTATAGTAATATTAGTTACGAGCAGTTTGAAGCAAGTTGGTCATGGCAAAACTTTTGGGCGATAAGAAACGGCGGACTGGGTATATACGGCGGCGTAATACTCGGTTATATCGGCGCGTTCATACTCACACGAATTAAAAAGCAAAAGTTATTCGAAATCGGCGATTGCGTCATACCCGGCTTATTGCTCGCTCAAAGCATTGGCAGATGGGGCAACTTTGTAAACGGCGAAGCATACGGCAATTTGGTTTTGAATCCTAATTTGCAATTTTTCCCGTACGCGGTTTTTGCGGACGGAGCGTGGCATCAAGCGACATTCTTCTACGAAAGCGTATTCACGCTGATAGGCTTTTTTGTCTGTTTGATATTGATAAAAGACGAGCATTACCGCGACGGCTGGTGTATGAGTTTTTACGGCATTTATTACGGTCTTGTCAGACTTGTAATAGAAGGTATGCGAACCGACAGCTTGTTTTTGCGCGTGCCCATTATATGGGAAAGAAGATTTTGGGAAACGGGTATCAGAATATCGCAGCTTGTGTCGGTAATAATTATTATTATGGCGCTCGCTAGAATCGTTTATATTTATCGTAATGATATTAAAAACCTTTGGGAGAAAAGGCATAGAAAATCAAGCACAAAAGCTTAAAGGAGAACGAAATTGGACGGAAGGAATTTGACAATGCTGACGGATTATTACGAGCTTACAATGATGAACGCGTACTATCTAAAACGTATGACGGATACAGTGGCCGTTTTTGACGTATTTTTCCGCGCGTATGACGAAAGCAATTACGTTATCGCCGCGGGGTTACAGCAAGCTGTGGAATATTTATTAAACTTGCATTTTACCGATGAAGACATAAAATATCTTGAAAGCACAAACGGTTTTGACAAGGGGTTTTTGGAAAGTTTAAAAGACTTCAAATTCACGGGTAATATTTACGCTGTGGAAGAAGGAACCGTCGTTTTTCCGACAGAACCGCTTTTGATAGTGGAAGCTCCTATAAATCAAGCTCAGTTAGTTGAAGGCGCGCTACTTAATATACTTAACTTTCAAACGTTAATCGCAACCAAAGCCGCTCGTATTTGCAGAGCGACGGACGGCGGAAGCGTTTTGGAATTTGGTCTAAGGCGCGCGCAAGCCCCCGACGCGTCGATATACGGCGCAAGAGCGGCTGTTATCGGCGGCTGCGACACGACCAGCAACGTTTTGGCGGCGCAGATGTTTGGAGTTCCGCCTGCGGGTACTCACGCTCACAGTTGGGTTATGGCTTTTCCGACAGAAATCGACGCTTTTCGCGCGTATGCCGAAATTTATCCCGACAAATGTCTTTTACTCGTGGATACCTACGACACTCTGAAAAGCGGCGTGCCGAACGCCATAAAAGTTTTTGACGAACTGAAAGCAAAAGGCATTAAACCGTTTGGCATTCGTTTGGACAGCGGCGACTTGGCTTATCTATCCAAACAAGCGAGAAAAATGCTAGACGACGCGGGTTACAAAAACGCTAAAATATGCGTGAGCGGCGACCTTGACGAATACGTTATACAGTCGCTGAAACTTCAAGGCGCATGCATAGACATATACGGCGTCGGCACGAAAATGATTACGAGTTCGCATACGCCCAGTCTAGGCGGAGTATACAAACTTTCGGCTTTAAAAGACGGAAATAAATATATACCGAAAATGAAAGTTTCCGATAACCCGATAAAAACCACTAATCCCGGCAGAAAAAGCGTATACCGCCTTATCGACAATCACACTAAAAAAGCCTTGGCGGACATTATTACATTGTATGATGAAAAAATCGACGACAACGAGGACTACAAAATCACGTCGGAAACAGAACGCTGGAAAACAATGATTTTGACCGATTTTACCGCCGTTCCGCTGCTCAAAAATATTATTATCGGCGGGAAAGTGGTTTATGATTTTCCGACTCTCAAACAAATAAAGGCGAAAACAAAAGAAAACCTTGACGCTTTTTGGGACGAATACAAAAGAAACGAAAAACCGCAGCTATTCAAAGTCGACTTGTCTGACAAGCTTTATTCGACAAAACAAAAACTTATTGCTGCGACAAGAGGAGAAATAAAATAAATGCGACAACCTGTAATTTTTCGAGGCACCCTTAGGAACAAACACTCCAAAAGACAAAAAAACAGCGTTAAAGAAAAGAGCAGCGTTTCTCAAAAAGAAAACGACGTTGAAATCGAAGTTAATACCGAACCCGAATTTCCCGAATACGACGTTTTGACATTTACCGACGACAGCAGGAAAATGGATGAAAGCGACAAGCCGAAAGTCGAATTGTCCGAGCTACTAAAAGCTGACTGCGATTTAAAAAAACTTTGCGACGATTTGCTGAAATAACCCGAAAAATTTTTTACAACAATATGAAAACCCGATAAAAAAATCGGGTTTTTATTTTTAAAAAAAATAATGCACAGATAGTACAGTATTAAAAATTATATTGACCTTAAGACCGATTTTGAGTATAATATAGTCTACGCTAAAATTAAGGGAGGGAAAATATGAAAAAATTTATTGCATTTTTTTTGATTTTTGCTTTACTCTTAACGACGCTGTCGATTGCAGGATGCTCTAAACCTATATACGCTGTGGAATTCGATTCTAACGGCGGAAGCCGACCAGCTTCGCAGTTAGTCGACAAAGGAGAGTTGGCGGAAGAACCCGCTGTTCCTACTAGAAACGGATTCCGTTTCGACGGTTGGTTTACCGACGAAGATTGCAAGCAAAAATTCAATTTTACTACCGCTATAAATAAAGATGTAACGCTATATGCAAAATGGACGGAAATTTTTACAGTGAGATTTTTCCAAACGGACGGAACTCTGATTTTAGAGGAATACATGCCAAGCGGAGAAATTTTGTATGAGCCCGAAGTGCAAAAAGATGGTTACGTATTTATCGGTTGGTATACAGATGAAAACTGTGTGCAAAAATATGATTTTAACATCGCCGTAACCGCTAACCAGTCGATTTACGCAAAATGGGCTATTGATACGTCCAGAACATGGCTTGTTAATTTTAAACAAAGCAACGAAACGCTGATAGATCAGCAGATCGTTCGCGGCGGTGACCGCATTTCAGTTCCGCAGGAGCCGACGATAAACGGGAAAATTTTTCTCGGCTGGTATGCGGACAATCAGTTTCAAAACGTTTTTGATTTTGAAACCGTAGTTACGTCGGATTTAGTCGTCTATGCAAAATTTATGGATATAACCCAGTCGAGCAGTTTCCAATGGGTGAGCCTTCCCAACGGAACTGTTGAAGTTAAAAAATTTATCGGCGCCGAAACCGAAGTGGCTATTCCGTCAATGTACGACGGCAAGACCGTCACAAGTATAGGCTCGGAGGCTTTCAGCGGATGTTCGGATGTGGTTACGGTAATAATCCCCGACGCCTTGACGAATATTGGATATAGAGCGTTTTTCCAATGTCAACTTTTATCCGATATTATTATACCCGACGCAGTAACGACAATTTCCTCGTACGCTTTTTACGGCTGTTCTGGCTTAATGAGCGTTTCAATCGGAAACAGCGTAAACACAATCGGCGAAACCGCGTTTTTTGGCTGCTTGAATTTAACGAGCGTAGAAATACCCGCTTCCGTAACTAATCTGGGATATTGCGCGTTTTATAAATGTGACAATCTCGCTTACATATCTGTTGATGTGGAAAATACCGCTTACAAATCTATCGACGGCGATTTATACAGTAAAGACGGAACCGTTTTGTATCAATATGCGATCGCTAAAAAATCGACAAGCTTTACGATTCCCGACGATGTAGAAACTGTTACCGCTTTCGCGTTTGGCAACAGTCCTTATTTGAACGAGATTATTATTCCCGACAGCGTAACGGATATAGTAAGCCACGCATTTTCAAACTGTAAAGGTATGAAAAATTTTACCGTTAGCAATGATAACCCAATTTATAAATCGGTAGACGGTAATTTGTACAGTAAGGACGGCACGGTATTAATTAATTACGCGCTAGGCAAAACGTCAAGCGTTTTCACCATTCCTTCCGATGTAACGATTATATACGACAGCGCTTTTTCATACAGTTCCAATTTGACGGGGGTAAATATTCCCGACAGCGTAACATCTATACGCGCGAGCGCTTTTTACGAATGTGTGAATTTAAAAAGCGTGACAATTCCCAACAGCGTAACGTTTATAGGAATGGCGGTA
>JAQUSX010000061.1 GCA_028710055.1 Clostridia bacterium
TTAACGGCGCGCGCAGATACGACAAACATTGTCTTAATTTAACAAAAGAACAGATAAAAACGAAACTCGATAACGGCGATCCGTTCGTTATCAGGCAAAATATGCCGACAGAAGGCTCCACCACTTATCATGACTGCGTTTACGGCGATATTACGGTTGCCAACAGCGAGCTTGAAGACCAGATATTGATAAAATCCGACGGAATGCCTACTTATAACTTCGCCAACGTTGTCGACGATCACCTTATGGCGATAAACTGCGTAATGCGCGGAAACGAATATCTTTCGTCTACGCCGAAATACAATCTTCTTTACGACTCGTTCGGCTGGGAAAAACCCATGTATATTCATATGCCCGTCATTATGCGCGACGCTCAGCACAAACTTTCAAAAAGAAACGGCGACGCGGCATACTCGGACTTTATCGAAAAAGGATATTTAAGAGAAGCGGTGCTGAATTATATCGCTCTGCTCGGATGGTCTCCGAAAAACAATCAGGAAAAAATGTCATTGATTGAAATGGAAAATCTTTTTTCAATCGAGGGTATAAATAAATCCCCCGCGATATTCGACCCGATGAAAATGAACTGGCTTAACGGATTGTATATAAAAGAAATGGATTTTGACGCGTTTATGGATTACGCAATGCCGTTTATACAAAAAACGAAAGTTGCGGGAAAATACGATATGGTAAAGCTTTGCAAACTGTTGCAAGGCAGAATAGAGTTTTTTGGCGAAATCGGCGAAAAAGTCGACTTTTTGGAAGAATTCGGCGAATACGACACTGAGTTATATATTAACCAAAAACAAAAAAGCGACAAAGAAATCGCTTTCACGGTTTTACCGCACGTATTGGAAACCTTAAAAAACGTCGAAACTTGGGAAAACTCCGCATTGTACGAAGCGTTGAAAAATTTAGCGGTTTCGCTTAATCTAAAAAACAGTCAGATTCTGTGGCCAACACGTATCGCTTTAAGCGGACGGGACAGCACGCCTGGCGGCGCAACTGAGCTTGCGGAACTTATCGGCAAAGATGAAACCATTAAAAGATTAAAATTTTCTATCGAATTATTAAGTAAATAATTATTTTATAAAAAATAAAAAAACCGAGTTAATATACTCGGCTTTTGTTTTGATTTTAAGTTAAAATTTAACCAACCATTCTTACTGGTAAAATAAGATAAGTGATTTCGTCGCTTTCGCACGGCTGAACTATACTCGGCGAAACGGAGTTTGTGAGACTTATTTTTATAAACTCGTTATTCATCGCCTTTAAACAATCGGAAAAATATCTGGCGTTGAACGCTACCGTCAAATCTTTTCCCTGCAAACTAATCGTAATATTTTCTTTAATGTTACCTATTTCACTGTTTGACGTTAAGGTTAACAATCCTTCTTTTATATCGAATTTTACAAGATTGTTTTTGTCGCCGCGTGAAAGAATGCTTGCTCTGTCGAGAGCGTTTTCAAACTGGGATTTATTTATTTTGATTACAGTTGAAAATTCTGTCGGAATTATTTGACGGTAGTTTATAAATTCGCTGTTTAGTAATTTTGTACATAGATTTGTTTTTCCTAAGTCAACGAACATATATTTTTCATTTATGTATACAGTTGCCACGTTATCGTCGTGTTCAAGTAATTTTGATAATTCTGAAAGAGATCTTGCAGGTACTACGGCTTTTAATTTTCCCGCGCTTGTTTCCAGCGGTTTTTTGCATAAAGCAAGTCTGTATCCATCTAATGCTACCGATGTTAAAGTATATTCTTCTATTTCAAATAGCGAGCCTTTTAAAGCTGGTCTGCTGTCGTCGGTCGATACGGAAAAGATAACTTTTTCTATACATTCTCTTAAATATTCTTCCGTGACAAGTACTTTTGGCGCGTCGTCTATCCTTATAAACGGCGGGTACTCGTTTTGGTCAAGACATTGGATAACGCCTTCGCTGTCTGTGTATTTGATAACCATTTGTTTTGCGTCGTTTAAAGAAAGCTCTATTTGCTCGTTAGTCAGTTTTCTTACGTACTCGGTAAAAAATCTTCCCGGCACTAAAACTTCGCCTTCGCGCAAAACGTCGGCCGAAATAATATTTTGAATAGTTAAATCCCCGTCTGTTGCGGAAATAATCAAACTTTCGTCTTTTGCGGAAAGTTTTATTCCTTCAAGAGCAGGAGAAACGCTTCTTGTAGGCAGCGCTTTTGAGACTTTTAAAACAGCTTCGGATAAATCGAGACCTTGACATATAACTTTCATAAGTTACCCCCGAATCATTATTTTATTTTATATTCTATAAGTGGTATTGGTAGTGGTGTCGGTGGAATTGTTGAAAACCTTAAAGATAGACCGATATTTGGTACGTTTATATTATATATTGTTTAAAAGAAAAAATCAAGTACAACATATAGTAATATTCTTATTAAGGCAGGTGTGGAAAAATTGTTAATAAAAAAGCAAGATACGCAAGATTGTCCACAAAAGCGGCGAAATAAAAAACTACGCGATAATAAAAAATTGGCGGGCGCGCTTGATTTTTGTGGGCTAAATATGCTAAAATCTAAAAAGATTGGAGGAACAAAGTAATGTCAAATGTAAAACAGGTTTGGAACAGCGTTTTAAAAGAGCTGGAATCACAGGTTTCGGCTTTAACGTTCGACTTGTGGATAAAAAACTTACAGCCTGTTTGCATATACAGAGACAGGCTTGTTTTGGCGACCGAAACGGAAGCGCACCACAATATATGTGAAAAAAGATTCCACGAAACAATAAAAAAAACATCCCAAAAATTATTTCCGATTATTGTAGACATTGAAATTATCACTTCCGATATGATATCGGCGTTCGAGCAATATAAAGAAGAGGAACTAAACGCCGACGAAGAAGATACCGCGGCAAGCGACGAACAGGCAACCTTTTTTTCCAGCTACACGTTCGACAATTTTGTCGTAGGAAAATCAAACGAATTCGCCGCGGCGGTAGCAAAAGCGGTTGCGGAAAAAGTAGCGAGCGGCAAACCCAACATAAAATACAATCCGCTATTTTTGTACGGTGGCGTTGGACTTGGCAAAACGCACCTTATGCACGCTATCGGAAACTACATAAAAGAGCAAAATCCAAAAATAAAAGCCATATACGTTCCAACGGAAAAATTTATAAACGAGCTATTAAATATTTTCCGTAATTCCTCCGACGCCGACGCGAGAGTCGTTTTTAGAAAAAAATACCGCACGGTGGACATTTTGATGCTCGACGATATTCAATCCATCACCAACCGCGCGTCAACCCAGGAAGAAATATTTTACACTTTTAACGACCTTTATCTAGCGGGCAAACAAATAGTCATTTCCAGCGACCGACCGCCGAAAGAAATAGTGCCGCTTGAAGAAAGATTGCGTACGCGTTTTTGCAGCGGCGTAATAGCTGACATCTCTCAACCCGACCTTGACATGAGAATAGCCATTTTGCAAAAAATGTGTCTTTTCGAAAGAGCGGACATAAAGAAAGAAGTTCTGCGTTTTATCGCGGAAAAAATAACGAGCAATATCCGTGAGCTTAAAGGACTTTTAACCAGAGTAATATCGTACGCGAGTTTGACGGGTTCGGACGTTAACGATATGGACGTTGTAAACGCCGCGTTAAAAGACTACGCTGAAGACGCGAAAGAAGTTGTGACTATTCAAAAAATAGCCGACATCGTCTGCAGATATTACAATCTTGATTTTAAAGACCTTACGGGCAAAAAGAAAAATAAAGAAATCGTTGTGCCGAGACAAATTTGCATTTATTTAATTACGGAATTTTTGTCCACGCCGCTTATCGCAATCGGCGAGTTTTTCGGAGGAAGAGATCACACCACGATAATGCACGCGAGAGATAAAATCAGCGCAACCATAAGAGAAAACAAAATAATAGCGTCCCAGGTAAAAGATTTAAAAGACGCCATACTAAATAGATAATAAAAAAACCCGTTTATTTAACGGGTTCATTTTATATTTTTATTAAATAATTATAAAAAAGTCGAAAGAAATTTTATTATAAAAATTAATCCGCTTCCATAACGTAAGGTTTGATAATTTTTGAAATAACCCTGTAGCCGCTCATAGATAAATGCAAACCTTCAATAGTATATTCTTTTTTCAGATTGCCCTGAGAGTCGGTTAATCCGTCCCAAACGTCGATAAAAGTATAACCGTGTTTGTCGCAATAATCTTTTTCCAGCATACTGAGAGCGAGAAGTTTTGTGTTCGTTCTAAATAGGCAGAAGAAAGAAGTAAAAAACTTCGCCCGTCTATTTATCGGCGTTTGCGATATTACATAAATTTTTACGTTAGGATTAGGCATTTTAATAAGTTCTATTATTTCATTTATATTATGCATTATTTTTTCAAGCGGAACCCGTGAGCCCAAATCATTTGTTCCAATCAAAAGAAAAAGTTTTGACGGTGCGATGTCGGTCACGTTATTAATCCGTTTTAAAACGTCGGTCGTTTTATCATTGGCAATACCGCGGTTATAAATGTGCATGCCTGAAAAAAATTCCTGCACGGGAAAAAAGTCCGTCAAACTGTCGCCTAAAAAGACTATCTGTCCTTTTTCGGAAAAACGGTTCAGGATATTAAGATTGTGAGCTTTGTTTTCCTGCAAAGCGTGCAAAACCACCATACCCAGAGAAAAGATTAATAAGATGCTTCCCAGCACGGAAATCATTACTATATTTAAAGCATTCATAAAAAAAGTATACAAAATCGCCGTAAGAATGTCAATAAGCACTTTTAAAACAAAAATGTTTAAAAAATTATTAAGTATAGACTTCAATAAATTTTGGTGTTATACTTTAAAGTGATATTTTTTAAGGAAGGGTTATGAGAAACACAAACACAGCTTATATTACGAAAATCGTTTTGATTTTTGTTTGTTTAACACTGTTGCAAGTGGGAACAGCGTATTTTTTGTACGCGAATTCCGCTTCTATTCTCCATGGCGAATATAGACAAATATCGGAAACGGCCTTAAATTCCGCTGCGGAAATAATAGGCGGAAGATTGTCGGAAAATCTTAAAGATTTTGACAGAATTGGCGATACCGAATACATACAGTCAAAATATATAATAAGCGGAGTTTATTTCGACGGCGTTTTAACTGTAAACGGCAGTGCTTATACGCCGACGGTAACCGCGAGACAAAATTTCAGTTCGACAAAAATATGTTTTCACTCGGTGAATGAAATAACGGGCGCGGGCGAAACCGAGCTTTGTATAGTATACGCAAATCAACACATTGACGGCAGCGTTACGATTTTGGTTCAAACACAAAACGGTTTTTTAAACGATTTTCACGCGGATAGTTTTAACGGCTTTGCTGTAACGGACTCTAAAAGCAAAGTACTGATAAGCGAAACGGTAGACTATTCAAGACTAACTGATTTTTGCGCGGGAGATATTTCCCCTGCTTTTACTTCATCTACGGACAGTATTGATATTACCATAGAGGGTGAAAGTCATATTCTGTCGGTTAGCCCAATCAAGGTAAATCAAAACGGAGAGATTTTGAATTTGGACTTATTCGCGGCGGGTTATCTTAGCGAAGCTTCCATTACTGAAATTGTCAGACAAAGTAATATAAAATCCACCGTTTTACTCAGTATATCTTCGTTGGGTATCGGCGGGC
>JAQUSX010000062.1 GCA_028710055.1 Clostridia bacterium
TTACGCCCCGAAAGAAGCTTTTTCTATATGCGTTGCTTTGGGGCTAGACCGCGAAATTTTGGACAAAATCAAAATCGACCATTGACAAAAAATCGGCGTTTTGGTATAATGATGTTTAGAAAAATTTAATAAAAATAGAGGTAGCGGAGAGTAAGGTAGGACCGTGTTTAGGAATGTTAGCGTTCGTATTTTTTAACCGACCCGAATATGCTCGCCGCCGAAAGACAAAAACCCAAGCTAAATCGGCTTTTGTCTTGGGAGCAAAGACCAGTCCTTTGCTACTGTCATTTTGCGATAAAACAAATCGATAAATGAAGCGCTATTAAAAACGTTGTGTTTTTAACGGCGTTTTTTTAATTTTTTTTAATATATTTTTTGGAGGTAAATAAATGAAATCGACTATCCGTTTGAGAATGAGCGCGCATGATGCGCATTACGGCGGAAACTTGGTTGACGGCGCGAGAATGCTGCAACTATTTGGAGACGTCGCGACCGAACTGTTGATTTTACGCGATGGAGACGAAGGACTTTTCCGCGCGTACGATAATGTAGAGTTTCTGGCTCCCGTTTTTGCGGGCGACTACATCGAAGCGACTGGCGAAATCATATCCGAAGGCAAAACTTCACGCAAAATGACTTTCGTGGCAAAAAAAGTTATCGCTCCGCGTCCCGACATTAACGACAGCGCGTGCGATGTTTTGCCTGAACCCATTATCGTTTGTAAAGCAAGCGGCACTTGCGTCGTTCCGCTCGATAAACAACGCAATAAGTAAAGGGGTAATATAGATAAATGGAAAAACTTATTATTACCGCTGCTATTTGCGGAGCGGAAGTAACAAAAGAACATAACCCCGCCGTCCCGTATACCGTTGACGAAATCGCGGAACAAGCGTACGGAGCCTATAAAGCGGGCGCAAGCATTATTCACCTTCACGTAAGAGAAGACGACGGCACTCCCACACAAAGCGCAAAACGTTTTGACGCGTGTATCAAGGCTATTAAAGCCCGTTGTCCCGAAGTTATCGTTCAACCCAGTACGGGTGGAGCGGTAGGAATGACCAATGAAGAACGTTTGCAACCCGTAACCTTAAATCCCGAAATGGCGACGCTAGACTGCGGCACTTGCAATTTCGGCGGAGACGATATTTTTGTCAACACGGAAAATACTATTATTGAATTCGCTCAAAAAATGGTCCCCCTTGGCATCAAACCCGAAATCGAAGTTTTTGACAAAGGTATGATCGATATGGCTGTTCGTTTGAATAAAAAAGGTATCATTCCTTCACCAATGCACTTCAATTTCGTTATGGGCGTAAACGGCGGTATTTCCGCAACGCCGAGAGACCTTGTGTTTATGCAAGGCAGCATACCCAGCGGAAGCACATACACCGTTTCGGGCGTCGGCAGAGCGCAGTTCCAAATGGCGGCGACGTCAATCGTTATGGGCGGACACGTCAGAGTCGGTTTTGAAGACAACGTGTATCTGTCTAAAGGCGTAGTTGCAAAAAGCAACGCCGAACTCGTGGCAAAAACGGTTGAAATAGCAAAATTACTCGGCCGCGAAATAGCTACTCCCGATGAAGCAAGACAAATATTAGGACTAAAAAAATAAAATTTATAACTTAAGGAGAAAATAAAAATGGAAATCAAAGGTAACAAATACGGTACTCACAGAGTTATCGAACCGCAAGGAGCTATGCCCCAAGCGGCGCAAAAAATCAGCAACGATATGAGTAAATTTTATTCTAACGAAATCGTAGTAGACGTTATCTCGTTGAATATAGATTCCGCTTCTTTCACTCAACTCAAATCCGAAGCAAACGGCGACGAACAAAAAATCGCCGCTAAGATTATGTCCATCGTAAACGAACGCGGCAAAATGCAAAACCCCGTTACAGGAAGCGGCGGAATGCTTATCGGCAAAGTCGCTCATATAGGCGAAGACTTAGCTAACCGTGATCTCAAAGTCGGCGACAAAATCGCGTCCTTGGTTTCACTTTCATTAACCCCGTTAAAAATCGAGAAAATCACAGCTATTCACAAAGCTATCGAAAGAGTAGACGTTGTGGCTAAAGCTGTTTTATACGAAAGCGGCATTTACGCAAAACTTCCCGACGATATGCCCGAAAGTTTGGCATTGGCAGCACTCGATGTTGCAGGCGCTCCCGCTCAAGCCGCTAACCTTGTCAAAAAAGACAATTCCGTTTTGGTGCTTGGCGCGTCAGGCAAGAGCGGAATACTCGTATGCTACGAAGCGAAAAAACAAGCTGGCAAAAACGGTCGCGTAGTCGGTATCGCTTCACGCGAAGAATCCGCTAAAAAACTAATCGAACTCAATCTTTGCGACGAAGTTATTATCGCTGACGCGACTAAACCTATCGAAGTACTTGAAAAATCTTTGGCTGCAAACGGCGGAAAAGAATACGATATAGCAATCAACTGCGTAAACATTCCCAACGCTGAAATGAGCACGATTTTGCCCGTTCGCGACGACGGTATCGTATATTTCTTCTCAATGGCAACAAGCTTTACAAAAGCGGCTTTGGGCGCGGAAGGTATCGGCAAAGACGTTACTATGATTATCGGCAACGGATACACCAAAAACCACGCGGAAATCACTTTGAACGAACTTCGCGAAAATAAGCAAATTCGCGAACTTTTCGCAAAAACCTATTGCTAAAAAATCTTAAAACAAAAGGAGTTCACAATGAATAAAAGCAGAGCGAACGGACTTTTTGCCGACGTACCCGAAAATGAATGGAACGATTGGCATTGGCAAGTCCGCAACCGCGTCGAAACATTGGAAGACTTAAAAAAATATATAAAACTCACCCCCAGTGAAGAAGACGGCGTAAGGCAATGCTTAAAGGCTTTGCGTATGGCGATAACACCTTATTATCTTTCGCTTATCGACCTTAACGACCCATTTGACCCTATTCGCAGACAATGTATTCCCACGGCTAACGAGCTTCATAAATCTGCGGCGGACTTACTCGACCCCCTTCACGAGGACACAGATTCGCCTGTAAAAGGGCTGACTCACCGCTATCCCGATAGAGTTTTATTTTTACTGACAGATCAATGCTCGATGTACTGCCGTCACTGCACCCGTAGAAGATTCGCGGGACAGACGGATAATGCCGTGCCTGACAGTCAAGTCGACGCATGTATCGAATATATTTCAAAACACCCCGAAGTACGCGACGTGCTTCTTTCGGGCGGCGACCCGTTAATGCTTGGATGCAGTAAACTTGAAAGCATAATCAGCCGTCTAAGAGCTATTCCTCACGTTGAAATTATTCGTATCGGCAGTCGCACTCCCGTTGTAGCGCCTCAACGCATCACACCAGGACTTTGCGAAATGCTGAAAAAATATCATCCAATATGGCTGAACACGCACTTTAACCACCCCAACGAAATAACCGAAGAATCGGCGGCGGCTTGCGCTAGACTGGCGGATGCGGGCATTCCTTTGGGAAACCAAAGCGTTCTACTCGCAGGAATCAACGACTGCGTATTTGTTATGAAAAAACTCGTTCACGAACTAGTTAAAATCCGCGTGCGTCCTTATTACATTTATCAATGTGATTTGTCAATGGGACTGGAACACTTCCGCACTCCCGTTTCAAAGGGTATTGAAATTATCGAGGGATTGCGCGGACATACGTCGGGCTTTGCCGTACCTACTTTCGTTGTGGACGCTCCCGGCGGCGGCGGTAAAATACCCTTGATGCCTACTTATCTTATTTCGGAAAGCCCCGAAAGAGTAATACTCAGAAACTTTGAGGGCGTCATTACCACTTACACTCAGCCGACGGATTACGTTAACGACTGTCATTGCGAAGAATGTCGTGACAAAAAAGAAAAACTTATCGGTGTCGCTGGGCTTGAACAAGGTCAAAAACTTTCGCTTGAACCGAGCGGACTTGAAAGAAACAAACGCGGCAATCACTAAGGAAAAAATATGAAAAGCAAACTTAACTTAAATCAAAAACTTGTAGCTCAAGCGCGAAACTCTGCAAAACGCATAGCTGCCGACACGCAAAATTATATCGATTTGCATACCACCGTCACCGTGGAAAGAGCGGTTTGCCGCCTACTCGGCATTGACGGAGTAAACAAATACGACGTACCGATGCCAAACGTAGTAGTCGACCACCTAGCGGCAAAAAATTGTCTGGGTAACGGCGCGGCTTATTACATCGGCAACGCTATGGTGGAATACGACGGTCTTACCCCCGATGAAATAGCAAAACGTATCGACAGCGGCGAAATGGATTTGACAAAAATCAAAATCCACAATATTAACGAAATTCGCAAAAAGATTTTCGCTGTGGCGAATGACACCGCAAAACGCATAAAAGAAAACGTAAATAAGCGTAACGAATTTTTGCGCGAATACGGCGAAAAGAAAGGACCTTATCTATACCTAATCGTGGCGACTGGTAACATCTACGAAGATATTACCCAAGCCAAAGCAGCGGCATCCCAAGGCGCGGATGTAATTGCCGTAATACGCACGACTGGACAAAGTTTATTAGACTACGTTCCCTATGGGGCTACCACCGAAGGCTTTGGCGGCACCTACGCTACGCAGGAAAACTTCCGTCTTATGCGGGCGGCTTTGGACGAAGTGGGCGCGAAACAAAAACGCTATATTCGCCTTTGCAACTACTGCTCTGGGCTTTGTATGCCAGAAATCGCGGCTATGGGCGCATTGGAAAGACTTGACGTTATGCTTAACGACGCGTTGTATGGAATACTGTTTAGAGACATCAATATGAAACGCACAATGATAGACCAGTATTTTTCCAGAGCAATCAACGCGTACGCTGGCGTCATTATCAATACGGGCGAAGATAACTATCTTACCACCGCCGACGCTGTGGAAGAAGCACACACCGTGCTTGCGTCACAGCTACTCAACGAACAGTTCGCATTACTTGCGGGACTGCCCGAAGAACAAATGGGACTCGGTCACGCTTTTGAAATTAATCCCGAAGTAAAGAACGGATTTTTGATGGAGCTTGCGCAAGCGCAAATGGCGAGAGAAATTTTCCCTAACGCGCCGCTCAAATATATGCCCCCGACCAAATATATGACGGGAAATATTTTCCGCGGACATATTCAAGACGCATTATTTAACGTGGTAACAATCACCACTAATCAAAAAATCCACCTTCTAGGTATGCTTACGGAAGCTATCCACACCCCCTTTATGTCCGACCGCGCTCTTTCAATCGAAAACGCTCAGTATATTTTCAACACTATGGCGGACTTTGGCGAAGAGATAGAATTTAAAAAAGGCGGATTTATGCAAAAACGCGCGAACGAAGTTTTGACGAAAGCGACAGAATTACTAAAAGACATCGAAAAATACAAGCTGTTTAATTCGCTCGAACGCGGCGTATTCGCCGACATCAAACGTCCGCAAGACGGCGGAAAAGGTCTAAGCGGAGTAATAGTCAAATCCGATTTTTATTTCAATCCTTTTATTGAAATTATGTTGAAAAAGGAGGCAAAATAAATGAGTTCGGGACTTTATAACACTTCTAAAAAGAAGTTCGATACAACCCTAAACACAAAAAAACTTATGCCTTACGGCGACACGATGAACGACGG
>JAQUSX010000063.1 GCA_028710055.1 Clostridia bacterium
CACAAGCCCGTATGTAGATAAAAAATATATAGAATAAAGGAGAAGAGCGCAAAAAATATTTTATGCGCGACAAAAACTATGAAGGTCAATTTGAAAGGCAGAAGTTTTCTGACATTACTCGATTACAATCCCGAAGAAATCAATTATTTATTGGATTTAGCGGCGGAACTAAAAGCTAAGAAAAAAGCGGGAAAAATCGGCGACAGAATGAAAGGCAAAAACGTAGTTTTGCTTTTTGATAAATCCAGCACGCGCACGCGTTGCGCTTTTGAGGTCGCGGCATATGACGAAGGCGCGCACGTTACTTTCCTGACAAATAGCCAAATGGGCAAAAAAGAAAGTTTGGAAGACACGGCAAAAGTATTAGGTCGTTTTTACGACGGTATCGAATATCGCGGATTCAGCCAGGAACTCGTAACAGACTTGGCAAAATTCTCGGGCGTACCCGTGTGGAACGGACTTACTGACCTTTATCACCCCACGCAGGTACTGGCGGATATTATGACTGTAAAAGAACACATCAAAAAACCGCTAAACAAAATAAAATTCGTCTATGTCGGCGACGCAAGAAATAATATGGGTAATTCTTTAATGATCGGTTGCGCGAAAATGGGTATGCAATTTGTTTCTCTTGCTCCAAAAGCATTGTTTCCCAATGAAAAGCTCGTTAACGAAATGAAAGAACTATGCAAGGTAACGGGCGGAAGTGTAACGCTTACCGATAATATCAAAGATGTTGAAGGCGCGGACGTGCTTTACACTGACGTTTGGGTATCAATGGGCGAAGAAGCGCAGTTTGAAGAAAGAATAAAACTGCTCGCTCCGTATAGAATTGATATGAATATGGTAAAAACTACGAAAAATCCCGATGTTATTTTCCTGCATTGTTTGCCGAGTTTCCATGATTTGGAAACGTCTGTCGGTAAAGATATTTACGAAAAATACGGTTTGAAAGAAATGGAAGCTTCAGACGAAGTTTTCCGTAGCAAACACAGCGTTGTTTTTGACGAAGCCGAAAACCGTATGCACACGATAAAAGCGGTTATGGTTGCGACAATCGGGAGATAGTAAATGAAACTTGTAGTGGCGTTGGGAGGAAACGCGTTGGGCAATACTCCCGAAGAACAAAAAATGCTTGTTAAGTCGACCGCAAAAGCCATAGTTGATTTAATTGAGCAAGGGCACTCGGTCGTGGTAACGCACGGAAACGGACCGCAAGTCGGTATGATAAATCTTGCCTTTGAAACTGCTAGTAAATCCAGCGAAAACGTTCCCGCTATGCCTTTCCCCGAATGCGGTGCAATGAGCCAAGGTTATATAGGATATCACTTACAAACCGCTTTGCAAACGGAACTAAAAAACCGTAAAATTGTTAAACCAGTTGCCGCTGTCGTAACGCAGGTTGTCGTAGATAAAAACGACAAAGGTTTTACAAATCCGACAAAACCTATCGGCGCGTTTTGCGATAAAGCGAAAGCCGAAAAACAGGAAAAAGAAAGCGGCTACGTTATGCGTGATTTTGGCGCGAAAGGTTTTCGCAGAGTAGTGGCGAGTCCTTTGCCTGTTGATATAGTGGAAATAGACGCGGTAAAAACGTTACTGAATAACGACTGCGTTGTAATTACGGTAGGCGGCGGTGGAATACCCGTCGTAAAAAACGGTAACGAATACGAAGGCGTACCCGCCGTTATAGACAAAGATTTTGCAAGCGCGCTGGTTGCGAAACTCATTGAAGCGGACGAACTGGTTATCCTCACCGCCGTAGATAAAGTAGCGGTTGATTACGGAAAACCTACTCAAAAAGACTTGGACGTACTGACAGTTAGCGAAGCGGAAAAATATATGGACGAAGACCAATTCGGCAAAGGAAGTATGCAGCCGAAAGTTACAGCGGCAGTTAATTTTGTAAAAAGCGGCAATGGAAAACAAGCGATAATAGCGAATCTTGAAAAAGCCGAATTAGCCATAAAAGGCAAGAGCGGAACAAAAGTTATAAACGGTTAAAGAATTTTAATTTATAAAAACAGCTATATTAAAAATAGCTGTTTTTTTATGCCGCGCAAATTAAAATAGTTGCATTTCAATAAAATTAGGTCTATTATATTTACATAAAGACTTTTTTAGAAGGTGATTAAAAAATGAAACTATTGCTAGTAGTCATTATGAAAAATGACGATTATCGCAACAGGGTTTTGAACGAATTAGGAAAATACGAAACGACAGGCACGGTAATACCGACAACGAGTATGCGTAACGCGATTACTCAATCTTGCGTTGAGCCTTTACCAAATTTTGGAGGACTTAGACAAATTTACGAAAACGACCGCATGCTAAACACGACGATTATGGCTGTTATCGAAGAAGAAGAGCTCGAGCAAGTAAAAGCCGTAATCAAAAACGTGAGCGTAAAAAATCAAGAGAATGAAGGCATTATGTTTGCCGTACCCGTTATGTACTTTGAGGAGTTAAAAGACTAATTTATGAACACCCTGCTTGTTTTGGGTCTTGCCTTGGTGGCTGGGCTCTTTTTCACTAGAATAATGAAACTTATAGGTTTGCCCGACGTTACAGGCTATCTGCTTGCAGGATTGCTCATCGGTCCGTATGTACTAAACCTTATGACGGAAACGAATCTTGAAACGTTAAATATAATTACAACGTCCGCGTTGGGATTTATTGCTTTTTCAATCGGTTCTTCCTTCAAAAAAGATACTTTGCGTCAAATGGGCGGAAAGATAATCGTTAACACGCTATTTGAGTCTTTAAGCGCGGTCATAGTTGTAGACCTTGTTTTGTGGCTATTAGGCGTTACGGGACTTGTAGATATTCCTTTGCCGCTAGCTATCGTCTTGGGCGCAATTGCCGCGGCAACCGCTCCTGCGGCAACGCTAATGGTTGTCAGACAATACAAAGCAAAAGGTATCGTTACCGATACTCTTTTACCGATAGTAGGTTTCGATGACGCCGTAGGACTTATGGCTTTCGCCATATCTATTCCCATTGCGAAAGTTTTGATCTCGGGCGGACAGCCGACTTTTGTCGAAATGTTTTTAGAGCCGCTTGCCCAAATCAGTATATCGCTTGCGGTGGGCGCAATTTTGGGTTTGATTTTGGCTTTATGCTCAAAACTCTTTAAATCGCGCGTAAACAGAATTACATTGATTATAGCCGTTGTTTTTGCGGGACTCGCTATTTCGCAAATACTTAACAAAACGTCGTATAATATTTTACATTTGTCGAGCCTGCTCGTCTGCATGATGATAGGAGCAATTTATTCAAACGTATTCAAAGAAAACGAGGCTCCGTTAAATATGCTAGAACAATGGACGTATCCTTTGTTTATGCTTTTCTTTGTAATAAGCGGCGCGGAACTACGGGTAGATGTTATTTTGTCTGTAGGTGTTATCGGCGTTGTTTACATTGTTGCCCGTTCTATCGGCAAATATTTCGGCGCGTCTTTGGGAGCAAAAGTCGTCAAAGCTGATAAAAACGTCGTTAAATATCTTGGCTTCGCATTGTTACCTCAAGCCGGCGTAGCGATAGGTATGGCAACTTTGGTTGTGACAATGATACCTGAATACGGCGTTCAAATAAATACGGTTATTCTTTGCGCTACGTTTATTTACGAATTGTTCGGTCCAATGCTTACAAAAATGGCTCTCACCAAAGCAGGTGAAATCGAACCGGGAGCTTCCCGCCCCTCGATTTTTTCAAGGCGAAAAGCAAAGACCGCGGTTACTACAGAGCCGACTAACGTAACAACAGATATTCCTAACGAAGATAATAAATAATTATCAAAATTAAAACCGCCGAACAACTTACGGCGGTTTTATTATTATTGCGATTATCAGAGTTTCTTGGAATATACCGTTTGCAAAAATGAAAAATAGTAGAAAATTTTTTTTAGTAGGTTTGATTAGTTGACAAGTCCAAATTTAACCGCTAAAATATTTATAATGAAAATATTTTTTCGTTTTAGTATTAGCGAAAATATTTTTCTCAATAGACAACTTAGGCGTACCAAATATCAAGCGTTGGGAAAGCCTTTTTTTATTTTTAAAATTGACTTACATATATATTTTTAAACCAAAAACGGAGAGAAGATTATGCGTAAAGTAGCGGTAATTATGGGCAGCGACAGCGATTTGCCCGTTATGCAAAAAGCGATAGACGTATTAAAGGAATACGATATTCCTTTTGAGGCGCACGTATATTCTGCGCACCGCACGCCCGAAATTGCCCGTGAGTTTGCTTTAAACGCAAGGGAGAAGGGTTTTGGCGCAATTATTGCGGGCGCGGGTAAAGCCGCGCACCTTGCGGGGGCTCTGGCGGCGAACACTACCTTGCCTGTAATCGGAGTCCCTATAAAATCAAATACTTTGGATGGGTTGGACGCTCTGCTGTCCACCGTTCAAATGCCGAGCGGTATTCCGGTCGCAACCGTCGCAATAGACGGAGCGTCGAATGCCGCTCTTTTAGCTGTCCAAATACTGGCTGTGGAAGACGCCGATTTAGCGGAAAAACTAAGTAACGCAAGGAAAAAAGCGTCGTTGTCCGTATTAGAGAAGGACAAACTTTTATCTGAAAAAAAATAATTTCATAAAGGAGTAACAAAATGAACAACCTCAAACTCGTTTACAGCGGCAAAACAAAAAATGTTTTCGCGCTGCCTAACGGCAACTACCTTCTCAAATTCAAGGACGACTGTACAGGAGAAAACGGAAAATTTGACCCGGGCTCAAACTCAATCGGTCTTACTATCGAAGGCGTAGGCAGAGTAAACTTGCAAATGACCAAGTATTACTTCGAAAAACTTAACCAACTGGGTATCAAAACTCACTTCGTTTCCGCTGACTTGGACGAATGCACAATGGAAGTAAAAGCTGCTAAAGTTTTCGGCAAAGGTTTAGAAGTAATTTGCCGCAGAAAAGCTGTAGGAAGCTTTTTCCGCAGATACGAAGAATATATCGCAGAAGGCGCGGAACTTCCTTATTATGTTGAAATGACTTTCAAAAACGACGCAAAGGGCGATCCGTTGGTAACAAAAGACGGTCTTAGTATTCTTGGCATTATGAACGAAAAACAATACGAAGCAACAAAAGAAATGACACAAAAAATCGCTGCAGTTATCGCTAAAGATATGGAAGAAAAAGGTCTTGAACTTTACGATATTAAATTCGAGTTCGGTTACGTAGGCGATGAAGTTATTTTGATTGACGAAATCGCTTCAGGCAATATGCGTGTTTATAAAAACGGCAAATACATTGAGCCGATGACTTTGTCAGAACTGTTCTTTGCTAAATAATTTTTAGTAAGGAGTAGAAAAATGAGAAAAATAAATGAAGAATGCGGATTGTTTGGGATAATAAGTCAAAAACGCGCAAACGTCGCCACTTTTACTTATTACGGACTTTTCGCTTTGCAGCACAGAGGTCAGGAAAGCGCGGGCATAGTCGTTAACGACAACGAAACGAATGAATTTCGCGCACACAAAGACCTTGGCATCGTCGACGACGTTTTTACAAACGAAACTATCGACTTTTTAGGCGAAGGCAATATGGCTCTTGGTCACGTCCGTTACGGAACTGGTCACAACAGCCG
>JAQUSX010000064.1 GCA_028710055.1 Clostridia bacterium
AGCGAAAAAAATCGGGACGGTGGATTACCTAGTGCAAGGCACGATATACCCAGACGTTATCGAAAGCGGCAGCGGCAGCGGCGAAGTAATAAAATCACACCACAACGTGGGCGGCTTGCCGTCGGTTATCGATTTTAAGGGCATTATCGAACCAGTCAGAAATTTATTTAAAGACGAAGTAAGAAAAGTAGGGCTGGAACTGGGTTTGCCCGAAAATATAGTCGGAAGACAGCCTTTTCCCGGACCCGGACTTGCGGTAAGAGTGCTTGGCGAGCTAAATAAAGAGCGTCTTGATATTTTGCGCGACGCCGACGCGATTTTGCGCGAAGAAGTAGCTAAATCGGGATACGACAAAAAGATTTGGCAGTATTTCGCCGTGCTTACTCCCGTTCGTTCCGTGGGCGTTATGGGAGACAAACGCACGTACGGTAATCTTGTGGCTTTGCGTGCGATAAATTCTATAGACGGTATGACGGGCGACTGGGTGCGGATTCCTTACGAACTGCTTGACAAAATAAGCCGCCGCATAACCAACGAATGCAAAGACGTCAACAGAGTCGTTTACGATATTACGGCAAAACCCCCCGCAACAATCGAGTGGGAATAATTCGCTGAAAAAAATCGAATATAAATATATATGGGATAATAATATTCCGCGACGAGTTACCCGAAAAACTGACGTATCCGCACATTCAGCCGTATCTATTCAATTTTGCCAAAAATAGAAATTTATGAATTAAAAGTAATATGAATTTTATAAAAATTAAAAAACGAGATATACCTGCATTAATCAAAATTCGGATGGAGTTTTTAAAAGAAGAGCATGCCGAGGCGACGGACGCCCAATTTCAAATTATAGAACGCCGATTGCCGAAATTTTTCAGAAAACACCTTAACAAAGATTTTTTCGCATATCTTTGCTATGATGGAAAAGCCGTTGCGGGAGTTTTTCTAGCCGTAACCGAAAAACCTGCCAATCTGAATTTCCCGACGGGCAAAATCGGCGCCATTTACAACGTATACACCGCGCCAGAATACCGTAAAAAGGGAATAGCGAATACTCTTATGAAAATGGCTATGGACGACGCGTCTAAAATGGATTTATCTTATTTGGAACTGAAAGCGACCAAGGCGGGCGAACCGCTTTATAGAAGTCTTGGTTTCAGTTACGACGATTCGCCTTACAAGCCCATGAAATATGTTTTTTCACTATAAAAAAATAAGGAAATTGTATGCCAAAAATAAAATTAACAATAACCGAATCGAACTGCCGCGGCGGTTATCATCGTAAAGGAGACGTTTTCATTGTGGAAGACTTATGTCCGCCTATTTGTCACGAGCTTTGGAACAATATTTATCCGTCGGTATACGTATTGCTTAACGGCGGCGAGTTGGACGGGGAAAACGGGAAAACCCACGAGTTTTCCGCTAAATGTCCCGACAACGGCAGGGTATGCGTAAAGTGCGAACTTATAAAAGATTAATAAAAAAACAAACGCCGTATTAACGGCGTTTTATTTTTTTAACATTTAGTACCTTAGAAATAAGCGGTTTAATTTGTAATTTTAACAGTTTAAGATTAGAAAATTTAATCCAAACCGAATGATAACGGATAGCATTCCAAACCGAAATATTTACCGAAAGCGAAAGCCCATTCACGGAACTTCCAACCGCAAGCGGTTAATATATTGCCGTCCAAAATATATTCAGGCGGGGTTGCGCCATTTTTTTTCATTTCTTCCAAATCATTCACGTCTAAAAGCGTTTCCATTTGTTGTTCTGTGAGTTTCATCTTCGGGTCTTCAAGAAACCACTCTCTTTCGACACCAGCGATAATTTTTTTTCCGTCGGTGACACCTGCTTTGCAAAGCAACATTGGTCCGGAAGAAACAGCGGCTATAAGTTTATTTTCTTTATTGAAAAGTCGTATCAAATTTAACAATGTTTCATCGCCAAAATTGTAATACAATCCATCGGCATAACTTCCCGTAATAACTAGCGAATCGAATTCGTCTATGTTTATGGAATTGATATCAAAATCCGCAATAGCTTTCATACCTTCCTCGCAGCGAAAAGGTTCGATTTTTGACGATAAAAAAGCGACGGGTTTTTCATTCAGAGCTAATATCTCCATTAGCACGGAAATTTCGTAGTTGCAAAATTCGGGAAATAATATTACGGCTGTTTTTTTCATACACATTCTCCTTTTTTGGACTCAGCACAAATCATATTATATATATCTCTGCGCTAAAACGCAAGAGCATCACGGCATAGAGTTTACGATTTTTCATGACTCGTTTAACATAAAATATCGTATTTTTATTTTTGATTAAAAGTTTAGGGTATCTAGCAAAAAATATATGGTATCTATACCTTTTTTTGTCAATAAAAATATTAACCTTGTTCGCAAATATAGCTGAAATGTTGCTTTTTTTATTATTTTTTAGTAAAATTAAATTATGTTCGCCACAGGGGGAAAAGAATGGATTTTTTGGCTTTCGATATAGAAGCCGCAAACGGTTACAAGCCGTACAGCATTTGCAGCATCGGAGTAGTTATCGCGGATGAAAATTTCCGCATCAAACATCGTGAAAACATTTGGATAAATCCAAAAACAAAATATAACCTTAACGGCACTCGTAAAAACGTGGGCATAGATTTGCATCTCGATAAAGAATTACTTGAAAATTCGCCCGATTTTATCGCCGTTTATCCACGCATCGTGGAGCTTTTGACGGGAGACGTTCGGGTAGTCGGTCACGCGGTCGAATCAGACGTATTGATGCTTAACGCCGCGTGCAAACACAACAAACTGCCCTCGATTAATTTCAAGTTTATTTGCAGTCAGTTGCTTTATAAACTTTTTAGGGAAGAAAAAGAAGTAAGAGGCTTAAACAAAATAGCCGACGAACTTGGAATAATATTTGACCAGCACAACAGCGAAGAAGACGCTTGGATGTCAATGATGACATTAAAATACTTGGTAGAAAAATCAAAACTCAGCGTCGTCGAGCTTATGCAAAAATACAACGTTAGAATAGGCGAAAACAAAAATTTTGTTATGACTCGCACCGTTTCGCTTTCGGGACAGGTTTCAAAACGAAAAGTAAGGACGGTAGCGGAAAGCAAAATTTATGATTATTTGCATAAAACTAATTTTCATAATGCTTCAAATACTTTGAAAGACAAAGTTTTTTGCATAGCCCGCTCGATAGAACTAGGCGATTTTGACGTGGTAAAGACGATTTTGGACGCAATTTATTTTAACGGCGGCGTATACAGTCCAAAGCTTGACAAGGCTGGGTATTATGTCAAAAACTATTCAAACTCCGAAGATTTACTGATTGACGAATTACGTAATCAAACGGCAAAAGAATTGGAAAGTAAAAACGAGATAAAAATCATCAGCATAAACGATTTGCTTTATATGGCAAGGAGCGGTATCGATGCGAGATAAGGCGTATAAATATTTAAAAAAACATGGTCAGACGTCCGACTGTATAGACGCGGATATGGAAATTTCCGCGTTTTTAAAAGAAATGGAAAAAGGTTTGAAAGGGGAAAATTCCAGTTTGGAAATGATACCCTCGTATCTGCCTTCGACTTTTGAAATCGTAAAAAACAAACGCAATATTGTGATAGACGCGGGCGGCACCAATTTTCGCAGCGCTATAGCGTATTTCAATAATAAAAGCGAATGCGTTTTGGAAGAAATGCGCAAAACCGTCATGGCGGGCGTGGGAAAAGAAGTAAGCAAAGCCCGTTTTTACGATCATATCGCCTACAATATAAAACATCTCGTCGGAAAAGGCGAAAATATTGGATTTTGTTTTTCATACAACGTCGACACGCGTCCCGACCTTGACGGCACGGTCAAGGCTTTCGCGAAAGAAGTCAGAGCAAAAGAAGTAGTAGGAACCAAAGTCGGCGCGTGCACGTTGGAAGCGTTGAAAAAATACGATGACACTCCACGTAAAATCGCAGTCCTAAACGACACGGTGGCGTGTTTACTGGGCGGAAAAGGAGCGAATTTAAACGACGAATGTTCGTCTTATTTGGGTTATATTTACGGTACGGGCACTAACGTTAGTTACGTTGAACAAAATAAAAATATCAAAAAAATAAGCGGAGTCGACCTTAGGGGCGACATGGTGATAAATACCGAATGCGGCAATTATAATAAATTTCCGTCGGGTACTTTCGATAAAATAACAGACAAAGAATCTTCCGCGCCGAATAAACAGCTGGCTGAAAAAATGACAAGCGGCAGATACCTGTCTATGGTTATATATAACGCGGTAATAGGCGCTCAGAAAGAAAATTTATTCACGGGCGAAGTCGTTATTCCCGTGCGCTGTTTCGCCGACACCGCTACGATAAGCGATTTTTTGACAAATCCCGAAAATAATGTAAACCGTATGCGCCGTTGTTTTTACGGCGAAACCGACAGACGTTTTGTCAGAGAAATAGCGTTGCAGATTATCGACAGAGCGGCGAAAATAGGCGCGATTATGGTTACTGCATGTATGGTAAAAAGCGGCGGCGGAACGCCCGACCATAAGCCTATAGGCATAGTTGTGGAAGGCACGACTTTTTCAAAGCTTTACTCATACCGTGAAAAATTTACCGCATATCTCGACGAGTATTGCGCAAAAAGAAATCTTAGTTATAAAATAATTACGGGTAAAAATCTGAACCTAGTGGGTACGGCTTTGGCTGCTTTATCACTATAAAAAATACTTTTGGATAAAAAAATGAAAGAATCGATAGAAAATTACTTGGAAAATATTTATATGCTGACGCTTAACGGCGAAAAATCCGTGCGTTCTGTAGATTTGGCGCACAAACTGGGCGTCACAAGACCGTCCGTTTTCGGTGCGATTTCCGTATTGAAAGAAGGCGGGTTTATAGAGCAGGAGTCTTACGGCGATATCGTGCTTACAGATAAAGGCGCGGAAAAAGCCAAGGAAATTTACGCGAAACATCTGGCTCTCACCGAATTTTTGATGACAACTTTGGGACTGCCGAAAGAAATTGCGGAAACCGACGCATGCAAAATAGAGCATGACCTTTCAGAAGAAACGGCGAAGAAATTACTTGAATTTATCCACGCTCAAAAAAAGTAAATTATCGTAAATTAAAAAAACCAATTTGATAAAAACAATATAAAAAACCGCGGAATTTCCGCGGTTTTTTGCGCTTTATACGCTTTTGTTAAGTTTTTTTATTAAGGCTTAATACATTCCTTCGGGGCTTGCGGGCATTTGAGGTTGAGGAGGTTCGGGAATATCGCAGACAAGGCTTTCGGTAGTAAGCAATGTGCTTGCAACGCTAGCTGCGTTTTGCAAAGCCGAACGAGCGACCTTGGTCGGGTCGATAATGCCGAATTTTACCATATCGCCGTATTTGTTGCCGAGAGCGTCGTAACCGTAATTCGGTTTATTTTCTTTTTCGATATTGTAAACGATAACCGCTCCGTCAACGCCGGCGTTTTCAGCGATTTGTTCGATAGGGGTTTTTATCGCTCTTGCAACAATCATTGCGCCGGTTTTTTCGTCGCCAGTAAGTGTTTCCGCAAGTTTTTCAATAT
>JAQUSX010000065.1 GCA_028710055.1 Clostridia bacterium
AGCAAAATGGACGTATTAAAGCACGTCGTCAAAGTCTTTCAAAAACAGTCGTTTGAGCAGATTTCCGATAATATCGACAGTTTGGATTTGATTTTCCCTTCAGTAGCTATTAAGGGTAAAACGCAAACGTATGTGGATAAACTTTACGAAAGCCCGTTTGTCGCCACCGTAAGCATATACGAAAACCTGTCGCTTATCTCGGTATTGGGCAGACATTTCAAAGATATGCCCGAGATAATAGGAAAAGTTTTTACGGCTTTGGGCGACGAGGAAATCGACATCAAACTTATTGCACACGGAATCGACGAATTGAGTATTATTGTAGGGATAGACGACGACGATTTTGTAAACAGCATAAACTGTATATACAGCGGACTAAACGGCGAGTTAGCTTCAAAAATTTTTTAAAGGAAATCAAAATGAAAGAAATAAAAATTGGCGTTTTGGGAGCGACGGGAGCGGTCGGCAGAGAAATGGTAAAAGTTTTAGCGGAACGGTCTTTGCCCATATCTGAATTAAGACTGCTCGCTAGCGAAAAAAGCGTCGGAACAAAAATAAATTTTAACGGCAATGCTGTTGCCGTCCAAAAAGCCGACGAAAACTGTTTTGACGGACTTGACATCGTTTTGGGCGCGGTTTCAAACGAATTGGCAAAGAAATTCGCTCCGTTTATTACAAAAGCTGGCTGCGTGTTTATTGATAATTCCAGCGCTTTTCGTATGGACGAAAACACGCCCTTAGTCATCCCCGAAATAAACCCAGCGGACGCATATAAACATAACGGCATAATAGCTAATCCGAACTGCTCCACGATTATTACGTTAATGGCTGTAAACAGGTTAAACGCCATTTCCCCAATCCGCTCCATGGTGGTATCGACTTATCAAGCGGTCTCAGGCGCGGGCGCGGGCGGACCAACGGAACTCGACAATCAACTGCAAGCTATTTCTAACGGCAAAAAAATTGAAAACAAAGTTTTTCAACACCAGATTGCTTACAACCTGATACCGCATATCGGCAGTTTTTGCGAAAACGGCTACACCACCGAAGAAATGAAAATGCAAAACGAGAGCCGCAAAATTTTGCATCTACCCGACCTTGTCGTGAGTTGCACTTGCGTAAGAGTACCTATTACGAGAAGCCACTCTATATCCGCGAACGTGGTTTTTGAAAATAAAATCTCGGTGGAAGAAGCGAAGACCGCGATAAAAAACGCCGATGGCTGCGTTTTGGCTGACGAACCGCAAAACAACCTGTACCCAATGCCTCTTATCGCCTCCGACCAAAATCTCGTTTACGTTGGACGCATAAGAAAAGACCTGACCAACGAAAACGGACTGACTTTATTTTGCAGCGGCGACCAAATACGAAAAGGCGCGGCGACAAACGCAGTCCAAATAGCCGAATTGCTTTTAACTGAATAAAGCAAACGTTTAAAATTTTTTCACATTAAGCCTTAGAAAAATTTAAAAAAATTACAAAAGAAAAACCGATAAAAATCGGTTTTTTTGCTTTTAGTCGGGCATGAGCTAATTTTCCCCACTCTATTGACCTGAAAGAATAAATTTGATATACTTTTTGCATAGAATTATAAGGAGAACACATTAAAAATGGTAAAAAGAAAATCTAGCGCAAAATTCAATTATATGTTACTAATCGTATTATTTTTCGCGGTACTTATGATAGTATCATATTTTTTGAACTTCGTTTCATTTAGAGAAGAAACTATTATAGGCGACAGAGATTCCCATTACAGCGCCTCGAGTATACTTGCGGGCGAGTTTCCCCAAGACAGCGAGGACAGTCTTCAAGTATTCGGCAATGTAGCTCTTAGATTAGGCGTTCTTACAGCCCTTGTCGGCGGAGTAGCTTTAATTATATTAATAGCCGTATCGTTTTTCCTTCCAAAAATCAAAGCTATCGTCAAAATTGAAAAAGTCGTTTCTTTGGTTGTTGCGGTTATCGCTATCGTAGCGCTAATCGGCGCATTAGTTGTCGCAAACAGAACGGCTGTAAGCTACGGCACAATTTACGATTTTCAACTTGTGCTTGACGTTGGTATATATATGTATGTAGTCAGCAGTATCGGCGTATGCGTAAGCTCAATGTTTGTAAAATAATTTTTTATTAGGAGATAGTAAATGAAAAAAAGAATTGTCACGACCGTTATTGCGGTAATATTTTTACTTGCGACGCTGTTGACATTCACCGCTTGCAGTCCTTATGAAACGGTTCAAAGCCTTACTCAAAAAATGGAAGAAACCCAAAAATACACGATGGGCATAGTTATGGATATGACTATGAGCTATAACGAGCAGGAAGTCCATTGTCTCGCCGACGCAACCTTAAAAACGGACGTCGACAAAATATACGTTTCTTATGAATTCGCTTATGACGAAGAATATGAAGCGAATATATCTGCGGAATCCTACATATATCTTGACGGTAACACTCACAAACTCATGGTTAGAGAAGATGAATCGGAAGAATGGAGCATTTATGAAACATCTAGCTCCGATAACGGACTAGGTGTTTTAGCTAATTACATTACTATAGATTTTAATTGGGATAAATTTACCGAAGATTATTTTGATCAAGACGGCAATACGCTCGTTCTCAAAGAAGATAAATACGACGAATTTTTCCCTTCATCAATAGCGGAATATTTGAATTATTTCAAAGTCACAGCTGGGTTTAATCAATTAAGTATAGAATATTCTATGTCTTATAATCTGTATATTACAACAAATATAGTCGTAACTATGAGTATTACAGATATCGGAACAACCACGGTTACTATACCCGAGTAAGAAATTTTTTCAGGAGATAAAAAAATGAAAAAAAGAATTGTCACGACCGTTATTGCGGTAATATTTTTACTTGCGACGCTGTTGACATTCACCGCATGCAGTCCTTACGAAACGTTTCAAAGCCTTACTCAAAAAATGGAAGAAACTCAAAAATACACGATGAACATAGTTATGGATATTACTCAGGAAGATAACGGTCAAGAAATGCATGGTGTCATCAATATAACTTCCGCTACCGACGGCGATAAAATTCATACATTTTATGAAATTAATTCCGATGATGATGTCGAATCTAACGCGACCGCGGAATCCTATATGTATCCTGACGGAGACTATCGCGAAATGATGGCAAGGAATTCCGAAACCGATGAATGGACTACATATCTCGTCCCCAATACTTACGACGGACTGGAAGGTATTAGCAATTATCTTACTACTGATTTTGACTGGAACGATTTTAACGAAGAAAATTTTGACCAAGAAGGCAATACGCTTGTTCTCAAAGAGGACAAATACGTCGATTTTTTCCCTTTTTTTGCCGACTATATAGATTATTTCAAAGTTACGACGGGATTTAATCAATTCAGCATAGAGTATTCTATGTCGTATGATTTGTATGTAGCCTCTTTTGAAGTGGTAGTAACGATGAGTATTACAGATATCGGAACAACCACGGTTACTATACCCGAAATAGATTAAAATAAAATCTAAAAACTAACAATATAAAAGACCGTTATTTATCAAACGGTCTTTTTTTTATTTAAATTTTTGTTATATTAAAACTATTTTAGTTAACTGTGAATTTTATTTCTTTTTCGCCGCCCACACCCTTGACAATGAGTTTGCCCGTGCCTTTTTCGCCCGTGGTGCGCACGTACGTTCCGCCCAAGCCGCCTTTTAGCGTAATAATCTTGGGTCCTATTATCTCGATACAGCCCGTGCAAGAAAGCTCGACAGCTTCCATAAAATACGGCGCGGTATTGCCGTAAAAATCCACCGCGCGAAAACGCACGCTCGCAACGTCGTACGTCGCCCCTTCGGTTAATATTTTCGAGTCGACGTCAAAGTCAAGATTAACTCTTGACACGGGTTTTTTGCATACCGTTTTTACCACTTCGCCGCCGCTTACCGCGTCAAATCGGTAGGTAACCGTTTCCGTTCCCCAGCCTTCGGCGTAGCCCATAAGTAATTCCATCAATTTTTTTACGGTTATTTTCTCGCGCGCCGCCACCAAAAGCATACTTACTGCGTACGGAAGCGGAATATGGCTCGCGCCATGTTTTCTGCCGTAATTTATCATATTTTTCATAGCTTCGGAGCTTATGCGGCTAAAACCTTGTTCTTCGGCTATCGTGTTGCCCAAAAAATCGTCTATTTTTACAGGCGGATGCGGCAGCTCTCTATATTTTTTAACGTCGGGGAAAAACTCTTTGATAAACTTGTCGTTGCGGTAAAGCCTAACCGAGTCGGCGTTTGTAAAAGCGTAAACTTCACCGAGATTGGATTTAACGTAATCGCCTCTATCTATAGTCGAGCTTATTTCCAGCACGTTTTCTTTTTTGAAATTCGACGAATATACCGCCGACGCCATTTTGCGGTTTCTAAACATATCCATTACGCCGTGATAGCAAATTTTGTCGCCGCTGCCGAAATCTTTGTGCGTATTGTAGTCCGCCATACACCAGCCGAAACCGCCCGCTATTTTACGGTCTTTTAAATAACTATTGACTACGTTGGCGTGACGTATCGCGTGTTCGGTGCGGTGCGCTTCGTCGTCAAAAGATTTCGTCGGAAACATATGTCCGTTAAATTCCGTGACCACAAAAGGAACTTTGCCTTTTACGACGTCTTTCCTTTTTGCGGTGCCTTGGTTTACGCCTTCGTGCGTAAAATCGTTAAAGGTGTAAACGTCTTCCAGTAAATTGCTAAAACGGGTGTATCTTACTCCGCCAGTTTGTCTGCTGTCGTCAAGCTCGCGCGCTATTCTATTCGTTTCGAGATACATTTGGTCGCAGTCTTGCGATTCGTTAATCCTTACCCCCCAAAGAATAATCGACGGGTGGTTGCGGTACTGCGTGACCATCTCGGTAGTATTTACAATTGCTTGTTTTTGCCATTTTTTGTCGCCTATATGCTGCCAGCCTGGTATTTCGGTAAAAACCATCAACCCGATTTTGTCGCATTCGTCAACAAAATCCTGCGACTGCGGGTAATGGCTGGTGCGGACGGCGTTAAGTCCCAACTCGTATTTGAGTATCCGCGCGTCCCGTCTTTGCGGACGTTCGGGCATAGCGTAACCGACATACGGAAAACTTTGATGACGATTTAACCCGATTATTTTTTGCGGTTTTCCGTTTAGATAAAAGCCGTTAGGCATGAACTTGCAAGTACGGAAACCAAAAACCACTTCTTTTGCATCCACAAGATTTTGTTTGTCAAAAAGCTGAAGTGTAAAGACGCAAAGATTCGGCTCGTCAATCGACCAAAGCAAAGCGTCCGCAACGCCGAAAATATTGATATTTTTTCCGTTCGCATTTTCTTCGCCGCTCAGTAACTCCACGTCGTTTTGAGTAACGGTATATTTTAGCGAAAGTCTGTCGCTGACTTTAGACAATGTTATGTCGGCGGCAAAATTATAAGGATTTTTTTCCGCAAATCCCCTTACGAAAACGTCTTCTATATTAAAGTTATCTTTTGTTTCAAGCCAGACTTCGCGGTAAATACCGCCGTATGTAAGATAATCTATCGTGCCGCCAAACGGGGGAATATTAAGACTTT
>JAQUSX010000066.1 GCA_028710055.1 Clostridia bacterium
TCTTTTGCCCGGTTTTTCTTTACTTACTCAGTAAAAAAACCGAAACTCTAAATAAATTGACTGTGTTTTTATTCGTCTTTGTTTACTATTCTCTTTTCAAGCTTCTTTCGCTGCCTAAACCGACAGCTTTTCAATAATACCATTGAAAGCTTATAATGTCAATTATTTTCGAGCAGTTTTTTTGTTAAATTTTCTCTATTTTTTTCATTTTTTTTAGCGTGTTATTTAAGATTTTTCAGTTTTTTATCAAGCGTCTTTTCATCTCAAAATTAGCATTTTTTTGTGATTAAACCATTAAGAAATTTTTCAAAATATAAAGCCGACCTAATACTGGTCGGCTATATTTAAAAATAAAATTTAATTATTATTCGTTTATCTTAATTCCGCTTTTATTCTTCTGACTCCCGCGGAACTGGATTGTTCTTTGGTGATAACGAATTTTCCAAGATCGCCCGTATTTTGCGCGTGAGGTCCGCCGCACATTTCTTTACTGAATTCGCCTATCGTATAAACTTTTACGATATCGCCGTATTTATCGCCGAAAAGTCCCATCGCGCCGATTTCACGCGCTTTTTCTATCGGCATTTCTTCACATATGACGGGGATTTTTTGCAAGATGACTTCGTTGACCATATTTTCCGCTTTTTTGACCTCGTCTTCCGTTAACGGACGGGAAAAAGAAAAGTCAAAACGCAGTCTTTCGGTTGTTATATTGCTGCCTTTTTGCTTTACTTCGTCGCCGAGTATTTTGCGTAAAGCCGCTTGCAACAGATGCGTCGCCGTGTGAAGTTTTGTCGTCATTTCGCTGTCGTCCGCAAGACCGCCTTTAAAATGCTGTTCGCTAGCCGCGTTTGACTTTGCTTGATGCTCAGCGTAACAAGCGTTAAAACCTTCGATGTCTACGGTATAACCGCGTTCTTTCGCATACTCTATCGTTAGTTCGATAGGAAAGCCGAAAGTGTCGTAAAGTCTAAAAGCCGTTTTTCCGTTAATCTCTTTTGTCGGCATATTTTCAATTATTTTTAAGAATGCCTTTTCGCCTTGCACGAGCGTTTTACTAAACCTTTCTTCTTCTTTATGAAGCTCGTCGGCTATCTTTTCGGCATTTTTTCTTAGTTCGGGATAGACGTCCTTATATTGGTCGATGTACAGTTTTGCGATTTCAACGATATCGCCGTCTTTCATTTCAAGACTGTGGCAGTAGCGAACCGCTCTCCTTATCAACCTGCGCAAAACGTAGCCTTTGTCAAGATTGCTTGGCGTTACGCCATATTGGTCGCCCAAAATAAACGTCGCCGTGCGAATGTGATCGCTTATTACGCGCATAGCCTTCGTTACGTCGGCGGATTCGCCGTATTTTTTGCCCGAAAGTTTTTCGATAAGTGCGACAACGCTTTTAAATCCGTCTATTTCGTAAACGCTGTTAAAGCCGTTTAAAACGCAAACGGTGCGCTCGAGTCCCATGCCCGTGTCAACGTTCTTTTGAGATAGCGGAACGTAAGTGCCGTCGGCAAGTTTATTGTACTGCATAAAAACGTTGTTCCAAATTTCCAAATATTTGCCGCAGTCGCAAGCGGGCGAACAATCAGCCGAACAAGGCTCGGAATCGTTGATATAAAAAATTTCGGTGTCGGGACCGCAAGGACCTGTAGTACCTGCAATCCACCAGTTATTCGCTTTTGGCAGATAAAAAATATTTTCTTTTTTTATGCCGCATTCAAGCCATATCGCCGCGCTTTCCGTGTCGCGCGGACAGTCTTCGTCGCCCGCGAACACCGAAACGGCAAGTTTGTCGGGACTAATGCCCAGATATTTTTTATCCGTTAAAAACTCGTAACTCCAACGAATACTTTCGTTTTTAAAATAATCGCCCAAAGACCAGTTGCCCAGCATTTCAAAAAAAGTAAGGTGGCTTTTGTCGCCTACTTCCTCTATATCGCCCGTGCGGACGCATTTTTGCACGTCGGCAAGGCGAGTGCCTTTCGGGTGTTTTTGTCCCATAAGGTACGGTATCAGCGGATGCATACCCGCCGTAGTGAAAAGTACGGAAGCGTCGTTTTCGGGTATTAAGCTTGCGCTTTCAATGATTGCGTGGTTTTTTTCCTTAAAAAAGTCCAAAAATTTTTTCCTTAATTCGTTTGATGTAATATTCATATATATATATCCCTTAATAAAGACCGATATTTATTTTTATCGGTCTTTTTTATACTATTTCCTTTAAGACGATTTATCTGCCGATGTACATTACTTGTTGTTTCGGTTTTCTAAACACCGCCGACAAAATTATTAACACAAGATAATAACCCGACATAATATAGTAAAACAATTTTAAAATGGTGGTTGATATGCTCGCCCAAGCGTCAAATATCGTTTTTATTACCCCTGACGACGCTGCAGCAATGTTTGCGGCGTTTTGGCACAAATTCAAGTAAATTATAGTGAGTATACTCATTATCAGCATAAATACGGCAAAACCGTTTACTTTTTTCGCCATGCGTCCGTTTATCAAATGAGCCAATCCTTTGAAAAATTCGACAAACGCGGTCAACATTGTAATGGCAAAAACTATGTAAATAATCCATTGATTTGCGGTAAGCGTCCCTAAAAATTGTTGAAATCCGCCTGCGCTTATACTGGAAACCGCGTTGGCTATAATATCCGAACCGTTCATTACCGACCCCATCAAACCGCCTTCTATTTTGGTATAAATTCCAAAATCGACGTTACCAAAATACAAAAACGGAGGATTCATAACAAAATAAATCAACGCAAGCGTTAAAACCATAAGTATAATTCCGCCCACGCGCGCTTTTACTGAGCCTACGGGAACAGGCTTGATTTTTTTCGGCGGTTTTAATACGGCTCCGCTTGGGTTGTCGACAGGGTCTACCGTGTTTGCGCCCGAAAAAGAATAACCGCATTTACTGCATATCGTAGCGGAACTTGCGGCTACGCTTTTGCAGCGCGGACAAATTTTGGAATGATTGCCTTCGGAAAGAGCGGCTCCGCAGGATTTACAGTAAGTTGAAGATGAAGAATTTACGGCATTGCATTTACCGCATACCACCGGTTGTTCGGCTGTTTTTAGCACAGAACCGCACTGAAAACAATATTTTGCCACGGTGGAATTCGCTGTTCCGCAGCGCGGACATATGTTAAAATTGTTGTTACCCATATCCCCCTCCAAAATTTATCTTTTCTGTCGCTTAACTCCGCATTTTGAACAGAAGTTACTTTCGATGTCGTTTAATTCGCCGCATGAATTGCATTTCCAACTCGCTTGCATTTGTCCAAGATTTTTGCCCGAAAAAGCGTACTGGCATTTCACGCAGAATTTAGCGTCGTAATTGTTTTCCGTACCGCATACAAGACAATATTTTTTTGCTAAATCGACTGTAAGCTTATATCCGCATTTTACGCAATAAGGCTTTTCTATTTCGTTTACTGTGCCGCAGTTTGGGCATATTCTGCTTTTTTTGCCGCTACTAGAAACTAACACCGCTTGTTTTATCGTCTCATCGCCGCTTCTAGCCGCTTCGATAAAATCTATGGCGTATTCTTCTATTTCGCCTTCGGCTATGTCGGTAAAACAATAACTGCAATAAACGGAATTTATATCGTTGGGTTTGCCGCATTTTGGGCAAAGTTTTCGTTTTAAAACCTTGTTTTGAGCGTTATCGGCTACAACGTTACCGCAGATTGTGCAAAAAACGTCGTTTAGTTTCAATTTCGCGCCGCAAAAGGGACACGCGCTCGCGCCGTCAACGGCAGGCTCTTTTATTACAATTTCCCTTGGGTGAGCTTCGGCGGACTCGTTAATGCTTTGCATTATCTGTTTTTTTGTTTTCGCGTCCTCCAACGGCTCTCCACAGCCTATACAAAATTGGCTCTCGGTAACGTTAGTCATACCGCATTTTGGGCAGACTACGTCATCGTCCGAAATAAAAGTGTCGTTTCCGCACTTTACGCAAAATTTCGTATCGGTCGTATTTATTTCACCGCATTTGGTACAGCTTTTCATTTTGTCCCCAAAGTTTTACAATATTTTCCTATTTTTGATTATATAATTTTTCTTGACTTGTGTCAATTACTTGTTAAAATTGTCCTTTAAGCCGACCGTTTGATTGAATACGATTCTTTCCGCCGTAGTATCGCGGTCAACGCAGTAATATCCCTCGCGCAAAAACTGGAATCTTTCCCCCGTTTTACATTTATTTAAACTCTCTTCAACATATCCGTTAAGTATCATCAAACTTTTGGGATTAAGCCTTTCCATAAAATCTTCGGTATCGGTAGCATCTAACAGAAGACTTTCAAACTGACGCATCTCGGCAGACAGACAAGTTTCCGCATTTACCCATTGAATAACGCCCTTTACTTTTAATCCGCTCTGGTCGTCGCCGCTCTTACTGTTATCAACGACAGAACAACGCAATAAGGCAGGCTCGCCTTTTTCGTCCAACACAACTTCGTCGCAATGAATAATATAAGCGCCTTTAAGACGAACGTAGCCGTCTTTTTTCAGTCTGTAATATTTCGGCGGCGGATCGAGAGAAAAATCGTTTTTGTCTATAAATAGATTTTTGCCGAAAGTTAATTCTCTTTGAGTTACCGATTCCGCGTTGGGATTGTTTTCGATTAAAACCGTTTCGTTTTCGTCAAAATTCGTTAGTTCGACTTTTAACGGACGCAAAACCGCCATAACTCTATTCGCGTTAAGATTAAGGTTTTCCCTTACGCACGCTTCGAGATAAGCTTGTTCCACTTCGCTGTTTGCTTTTGCCACCCCTACTCTGTCGCAAAAATCGCGTATAGCTTCGGGCGGATATCCGCGTCTACGCATACCGCACAAAGTGGGCATACGGGGGTCGTCCCACGACATAACCTGACCTTCCGCAACAAGACGTTTTAAAAAGCGTTTAGAAACTATCGTATTTTTTATAAAAAGTTTAGCGAATTCTATTTGCTGCGGCTTGTTTGTAAATCCGCATTCATTGATTACCCAGTCGTATAGAGGTCTGTGATCTTCAAATTCCAGCGAACATATCGAATGCGTAGTACCTTCCACAGCGTCTTCGATAGGATGAGCGAAGTCATACATCGGATAAATACACCAGCGGTCGCCTGTATTGTGATGCGTGGCGTGAACTATGCGGTAAATAACTGGGTCGCGCATATTTATGTTCGCGCTTGCCATATCTATTTTTGCCCGCAAAATACGTTCGCCGTCGGCAAATTCGCCGTTGCGCATTCTTGTAAATAAGTCAAGATTTTCTTCTATCGAGCGGTTACGCCAAGGACTTTCGGTACCTGGTTTTATTTCCGTACCGCGGGTTTCTCTTATTTGGTCAGGCGTATAGTCGCAGACGAACGCTTTTCCTTTTTTGATAAGCGTCACCGCGGCGTCATACATTTTTTCAAAATAATCCGAAGCGAAAACGACGTCGTCCCAGTTAAAGCCCAGCCATTTTATATCTTCTTTGATACTGTTGACGTATTCCGTATCTTCTTTT
>JAQUSX010000067.1 GCA_028710055.1 Clostridia bacterium
GCGCGAACGGAAAAATTTATACAGGTATAGATATCGGCGTAACGTGCGGAATAGGCTTTTGCGCCGAACACACTTGTATCGCGCAGATGATTATGGATGGCGAAACGCGGATTATGGCAATGTGCGCCGTAGGACAAGACACGTTTTTCCCGCCGTGCGGACGCTGCAGAGAGTTGATGAGCCAGATTAACCGTGAAAATAAAGACACCGAAATTATTTTGGGTTACGACGACGTCAAAAAACTTTCCGACTTGCTGCCCTATCCTTTTTGGACGTACACCGCCACAAGCGAAAAATTTAAAGATTAGTTTTAACGCAACACTCTTTTAAGCAATATAAAAAATTTAACAAGGTCTTAAAATTATTTATACCGCATTTGCCGTAAATTTTTAAAATTAAAAATAAATCAAAACCGCCCTAATCAGAGCGGTTTTTTATTTTTGATTTTTACAGTCTTTTATTATGAAATATTCAATTTAAAATTTTATTGTTTTCGGCGGTTTGGAAAAAGAGTTGAAAACGGCTACGGCGTCGGTTAAATACAGAACCTGCGTGTTGCCGTCGTCTGCTTTATACATACTTTTCAGCATTGGATATTTTTCGAACATAAACTCTTTCGCTTTAATATCGTCGTCGTTTACCGCCGTTGCCGCTAGCCTTAGCCAAGTGTCGCCGTCAAAAGCGCAAATTTCTACGCGCGGATTTGACATCATTTGTTTTGACACGCTTTTAGATTTTCCCGTTTGAATATACAATTTGCCTTTATAAAGCGCGACCGTACCGAAAGGTCTAACTTTCGGCTCGTTTCCGTCCATAGTCGCAAGATAATAGGTTTCGCATTTATTCAAAAATTCATAAACTTCGTTCATTTTTATATTCACTCCTTTTTTTTGATTTTAGCAGTTTTTTACACGGCGGTCAATACGGACTTTTTTCACGCGATAAAAATTGATAAGCGTATGAAAATATGCTAATATTAGATTACGGGAGAAAATTTATGCCTTACGAAATAATATTGAAAAAAAACGCTGAAAAAAGCGTCATCTTAGGTCACTCTTGGGTTTATGCTAACGAAGTGGAAAAAATAACGGGCAAAGACCACAACGGCTCGCTAGCTACCGTTTACACCCACGATGGAAAGTTTATCGGCAAAGGTTATATTAACCATTTGTCAAAAATTCTCGTTAGGATTTTTATACGCAACGAAAACGAAACGGACGATAAACCGCTGTTTTTGAACCGCATAAAACAAGCCGACGAATATAGAAAAAATCTTGGCTACGACAACTGTTACCGCATGGTATTCGCCGAAGCGGACGAACTGCCCGCCTTAATCATAGATAAATACGGCGATGTTTTGTCGTGTCAGTTTTTGGCGCTCGGTATGGACAGAATGAAACCTTTAATCGTGGAATGTCTAACGGAGCTATTTCACCCCGTAGGCATATACGAACGAAGCGACGTAAGCGTGCGTGAGAAAGAAGGATTGCAGCAGGTTAAAGGCAAATTGTACGGCGATTTTGATACTCTAGTTCCTATTACCGAAAATGGTTTAAAAATGCTGGTCGACGTTGAAAACGGACAAAAAACTGGATATTTTTTGGATCAAAAAGAAAACCGCTTTGCTATTCGCCGATACTGTAAAGATAAAGAAGTTTTGGATTGTTTTTGCAATAACGGCGGTTTTTCGCTTAACGCTTGCGCAGGCGGGGCAAAAAACGTCGTCGCCGTTGATATTTCCGACACCGCTCTATTCGCCGTCAAAACTAACGCGAAACTCAACGGCTTTGAAAAAGCCGTGACTTGCGTTCAAGGCGACGTTTTTGAGTTGTTACGCGATTACAAAAAGCAAAATAGAAAATTCGATTTTATTATACTCGACCCGCCCGCTTTCGCTAAGACAGCCGATAACGTAAATAACGCTATGCGCGGATACCGCGATATCAATATTTTGGCTATGAAACTGGTTAAAAGCGGCGGTTTTTTGGCGACGTCGTCTTGTTCGCGGTATATGACTTTTCCGCTTTTTACTAAAATGCTTACCGAAAGCGCAACCGCCAGCGGCAGAACAGTAAGAGTCGCGGAAATCAAAACGCAGTCCCCCGACCACCCTTCGCCTATTTTTGCCGAAGAAACAAGTTATCTCAAATTTTTTATTTTAAATATTTTATAGACTTAATTTTAATATAAAAATCAGCATAAAAAAATCGGTTAAATAATTAGCCGATTTTGTTTTTTTATAAGAAAAAATCTTCTTTTTCAGCGTTGATTTTACTCGGGAAAAAATCGTAAAAAATTTCTTTATCATCTTCGGGTGAAAACGCTCCGAGTAAGTCAGGCTCGAGCGTCGCCTTGACTTTATAAATCAGATAGTCTAAATCTATCGTTTTCGCCAGTTGCTTTATCAAAATATTTTTCTTAATATTTTCTGGCGTTAATACGAGCATTTTGAGCAAAAAGTCTTTACCGGGCGTTTCAATAAATTTTAAATGCACTCTGTTGCCCGAATAAGTGATTTTTATTTCCCTGACGCTTGCCATTTCCAAAAAGTTGATTTTTATCTTCAACACGTCTTGGTCGTCTTCGTTTTGGGCGCAATACCCTTGCGCAGCTATATCGTAACTTTCACCGTTTATTTGTATCACGCTTTTAACTGCTTTTTCAAAAGCGAAAGGCACGTTATAGACCGCGCTGCCTTCGACAAACTCGCAAAAATATTTTCCTTCCACACAGTTAACCGTAAGTTTGTCCAGTCCCAACGTATAGTTGTTTTGAATGATTTGCAATAGATTAGGCAATAAACCGATTTTTTCCGAAGTTAGCGAAGTCAAAAATATTTGTCTGCCCAAAATGCCGTCCAGCATAGCTTGATTAAGCGGTTTCGGCTGAGTCTGCTTAATACTCGGCAATAACGTTTGTTGAGTAATTTTCCCAAAATATTTTTCGACCAAAGGGAAAATATTATTAGACTGAAACATATCGCTGTTGCCAGCTGTGATTGCTACGACTATTCCCGTATCAGGCAAAACAAAAATATTTTGACCGAACATTCCGTTAAATACGGCCATTTTGGGTTCGTCGCCTGTCCACATTTGGTAACCGTAGTTGTATTTGCCGACATATTCGGGTACTTCCATTTGTGTGGAAGCCGCTTCTGACATCCATTTTTCAGAAAGCAGTTGTTTGCCGTTCCACTTGCCTTTGTTCAAAACGAAAATGCCGAGCTTTAAAATATCTTCGGGCAAAATATACAACCCCCAACCCGCTTTCTCAATGCCTTGCGGACATTTTTCCCAAAAAATATCGGTGATGCCCAGCGGTTCAAAAAGCCTTGGCGTGAGATACTCCACCAATCCTTGACCCGTTATTTTGTTAACCAACGCAGCCAGCATATAAGAATTCATACTGTTGTACATAAATTCTTTTCCCGGTCTGAATTTGACTTCGCTGGTCATAAAATCGTTAGCCCAATCGGTAGACGTAACGCTGCCCGCTTCGTTAAACGCTACGCCAGAAGTCATCGTTAATAAATTTTTTACCGTAATATTTCTTTGATAAAAATTGCGGGTAAAAAAACTTGGACGCAATATTTTTTGATATTTGTCATTTACGTTTATTTTACCTTCATCAGCGAGAAAACCGATAGCCATACCCGCGATAGTCTTGCACATGGAGTACGTGGTCGCCCAACATTTATCAGTATACGGAGCGTAATTTTTTGCCGCTATTATTTTGTCGTTTTTCGCAATCATAACGGTGTGGGGAGCGATAGTTTTGTCGGCGTCTATTTCGGCAAAAAAATTCTCGACGAGATTATTCTGTACGCCTTCTTTTTGCGGAGTTGAGCGGAGCAATAGCGATCCGTGATTTTGCGATAGTACGCAGTCTTTTTGGGGCGGCAAAATCAAAACAGGCTCGGTGCTTTCTTTGTTATTCAGTATTCGCAAAATAAGTTTCAACGTATTTTGTTTTACTTTAATAATCATCTTTCTCCTCCGTTTTTTTCTTAACGTATTTAATAATTCAAATAAAAATTTAAAACTATTTTACCACAAGGCGTTTATTTATACAATATGATAATGACAAAAATGAACTCTGTTATAAAAAGGACGTTAATATAAATTAGCTTGCCGAAAATCTTTTATTTATTTTTGAAAAATTTTTTTTCGAATAATTATTTAAGATTTTTCTTTACGTCGCACAAGACCGCTGTTTCTCTGATAATATTTGTGGAATAATATTTTTCCATTATAGGCTCGTTTTGTTTAATAGCGGTATCAATATCCGCAAGCTCGTAAACGAACTTTAATTCGGCCTCATCCGTATCGAGATTTTGAGTTGTTTTGCCCGATATATTGCACGTAAAATAATACGACCTATGTTCAAAAATCGTATCGGGATATTGCTCATCGTCTGACAGTCTGTATTCCACTATTTCGCCGTAATCAGCTATCGTTTCCGTATCAATAATAAATCCTATTTCTTCACGGACTTCACGAATAAGCGCGTCAATAATCGTTTCGCCTTTTTCCACTCCGCCGCCCGGGAATTTGTAATACCCTTCCTTTTCGCTTTTGACCAAAGCGTATTTGCCGTCTATGCGTATAATCGCTCTAGCCGCGCGCCGCACGGAATGCGGTAGATTTTTATCATAATTAGCTTTATCAATTATTTTTATTAACCGCATCGTTTTTCGCTCCTTATTATTTCGCGTCTTTTTTGTTGCCGCAAATTTGTTAATCTATCGTTTGGTTAAGCTGTTCAAGCAATCTATTGTAAAAAACTATTTGAAATTTGATCTTTTCATTCCACATTTTAGTGGCGGTAACCGTGGCAAACTGCATTTTTTCATATTTTTCAAGCTTGGTTAATCTTTCTTGTATAAAAGCTTTTTGTTTTTCAACCGGCATATCTCTAAATTCCACGTCTTGTAAATTATCGTAAATTCTAAATACGTCGAATCTGTCGATGTTATCGCAGTCGCCGATTGTTTTAGTGAAAGCGTTTAGCTCACAAGGAAAATCCGCCTCGTCCGTAACATGCGAAGCTATCCCCGCCAAAATGTCGAATTTTGTTTTTTCGTCGAAATCCAAGCCGTTAACAAACGATTTAGCTACTTTTGCCGAAATAAAACCGTGTTCATTATATTGACTAAAATCAGAAATCTCACAATAACCGACGTCATGCAGCAGGCACGCTATTATTAAGGCTTCTTCATTCATTTTTTCGGGGCGCGCGATTTTTTGCCCTATTGCCGCCACCCGCAAAGTATGGTCGTAGCGATACAGCATTTGCTCTTTTGTAAAAAACGTTTTGTCGTATTCATTTAGCAACTTTTTATTAACGAATTCCAAAGTTTTTCTTATCTGTTCGGTCATTTTATTTTTCT
>JAQUSX010000068.1 GCA_028710055.1 Clostridia bacterium
GTATAAATAATTTTAAGACCTTGTTAAATTTTTTATATTGCTTAAAAGAGTGTTGCGTTAAAACTAATCTTTAAATTTTTCGCTTGTAGCGGTGTACGTCCAAAACGGATAGGGCAGCAAGTCGGAAAGTTTTTTGACGTCGGCGTAACCCAAAATAATTTCGGTGTCTTTATTTTCACGGTTAATCTGGCTCATCAACTCTCTGCAGCGTCCGCACGGCGGGAAAAACGTGTCTTGTCCTACGGCGCACATTGCCATAATTCGCGTTTCGCCGTCCATAATCATCTGCGCAATACAAGTGTGTTCGGCGCAAAAACCTATTCCGCACGTTACGCCGATATCTATACCGGTATAAATTTTTCCGTTCGCGCCTAACATAGCCACGCCCACAAATCCTGCGTAATTGTCGTAATCTAGCTTGCGGTAATGCTGTACTGAGCGCGCTGTTTCTAATAATTTCATTTGCATTTCGTTTAACATTAATATCTTACCTCGCTACTATATTTATTTTGATTTTTTATAAATTTACACGCCTTAATAATATTCCACTTCATTTTCGGTGACGTAAGCGTAAGCGGTCTTTTTTGGAGCTGGCATTTCGTCGCGTATTTCAATAGAATTTTTGATCAAATCGCAGACCAAATCCGTGTTTTTGTCTCTGTGATAAACGGTAACCAAAACGTCGCCCGCTGTCACTTTGTCGCCGATACTTACACGCATCTCAAAACCGACGCTATGGTCAATGACGTCGCTTTTTACCATTCTGCCGCCGCCCAAAAGCGTAACGGCTTTTCCCAGTTCTTCCGTACGCATAGAATAAACGTAGCCGTCTTTATCTGCCGTAACGTCTTTTGTTTCACCCAGAGCGAATTTTTCGGGGTGGTCGACGAAAATGGTGTTTCCGCCTTGCGCCTCGACCATTTCTTTAAATTTTGCTAAAGCTCTTCCGTCAGTTAACGCGCTTTCTACCGCATGTCGTGCGGACTCGCTGTCGTATTTTCCGCTTAACACAAGCAATTTTTCAGCGACCAAACTCATCTCGTCCGAAAGACGGTTGCGTTTGCCTTTCATTACTTCGATTGCGCCGATTATTTCTAAACTGTTACCCACTTTTGTAGCGAGCGGTTCGGACATATCGGTGACCAAAGCCGCGAATTTTTTACCCGCGCGGTTGCCGATTTTTACCATTATCTGAGCAAGCTCGACCGCGCGCTCTTTTGTTTTCATAAACGCGCCTTCGCCGTATTTTACGTCCAGTAAAACCGCCTGCGCTCCAGAAGCCAGTTTTTTGCTCATAATACTGCCGCAAATAAGAGGTATGCTGTCGATAGTGGCGGTGACGTCCCTTAGAGCGTAAAGTTTTTTATCCGCGGGAGCAAGATTTTCCGTTTGACCGATAACGCAGCAGCCGACTTTGTTCACGATTTCAAAAAACTTTTCCTGAGATAAAGACGTATTAAAATCGGGTATGCTTTCAAGCTTGTCAATTGTGCCGCCTGTAAATCCAAGACCTCGTCCGCTCATTTTAGCGACCTTTACGCCGCAGCACGCGAGTAAAGGTGCCAAAGCCAAGGTTGTCGTGTCACCAACTCCGCCCGTGCTGTGTTTGTCGACGACTATGCCGTCGATTTTGCTCATATCAACGATATCGCCCGAATGTAGCATACAGTTTGTTAGTGCAAAAGTTTCGTTCTCGCTCATTCCGTTGCAGCAAATAGCCATAAGTAAAGCGGACATTTGGTAATCAGGTATGCGGTTAAGAGTATAGCCGTTTATGAAAAAATTTATTTCATCGTCGGTTAGCTCTTTTCCGTATCTTTTTTTCTCAATAATGTCGTAAGCTGTCATATATAATTACCTCTAAAAAAAAGGATGATTCATAAGGTGGACATTTATTATAACACAAAAAAGAAAACAATCCAAACGATTTAATCCTTGGGTAAAAGCGGTCTGTTATTACTGTAAAACTCTTGAAATTTTGCGCATATATGTTATAATGATAAAAATAAAAAAATTTAAGGGAGATTTTATATTATGCCAAAGGGAGGAGGATTCGGCGGAGGCGGCGGCTTCAAGGGAGGCGGTTTCAGCAGCGGCGGCGGCTTTAAAGGCGGCGGCTTCAGCGGCGGCGGAAGACCGAACGGAACAAACTTTTCGAGTTACAGACCGAATAGCGGCGCAAGACCGCCCAGTTCGCAAAATTCAAATATGCACAGCAGCGGCAGTTCGTTTTTGTGGGGAGCGTTAGTCGGCTCTATCTTGAATCAAAATACATCGCAGAACATAACGAGAAATTCTCATCCTGTTTATGACGACTCATATATGAAAGACGCTCCGTTAAAACCCACGCCGAAGCCTGAATACCGTGAATTTAAGTATTGCGAATATTGCAAATCTGAGTTTAGCGATTTGACGCTCAATAAATGTCCAAACTGCGGCGCAAAACTCGTACATAAAAAAGTCATGGTAAATCAGCCTATAACTCCTAACGCTAGCGGATATCAGACTCAATACAACACAACCCCGCAGCCCGTTAAGAAAAAAAATAAAGCGTGGATTATTCCCGTTATCATTATAGTTATTGCGGCAATTGTTATATTCTCGTCTATGGGCGGCAGCGGAAAAGTTATCAGCGACGAAGTTATTACGTGGTCGCAGCCCGCTAGCCCCGCTTTGACAAGATATTATACGACGGCGGATTTAATTACGGCGGAGTATTTGGAGTTTCAGGTTACGGGAGTGCAACTGACAGACGGAATCAACGAGCTTGACCTGTCGACCGAAAGCGGCGTAAAATACGTCGTCGTGCAAACGAAAATTATTAACACAAACGCTTACGATATACCCATTTACATACGCGACTTTTCCATTAAATATAATGGAGAAAACTATCAGCCGTTACAGATAGATTACAGTTGGTATTTTAATTTTGACAACGGCTCGGGGTTAAGCAAATATTTTGTTTTAGGCACATTTGAAGTAATGGAAGGTATATTCGTCTACAAGATAGACAATTATGTTGAGGGCGATATCAAATTCGAGTATATCGAATACGAATACGACCAGTCCACCGACACAAATTATCTGCTTGGAATATATCAAATAGACATTAATTAAAAAAATAAAAGACGGTATTTTTACCGTCTTTTTTATATTTGCGTTTATATTTGCGTAAAGTATTTACAGTAACGCTTTTTAATTAGCGTTGACATAATTGCCTAAAAACGTCTATTTTAATTGAAAAAGACCTTCGCCTATGATACAATTATTGCAAGCAAAAAAAAGGAGAAATAAGACTTTGTCACATTATCTGAAATTAAAATCAGTAATTGAAACAACCCGAACTGACACCGTAAACGGATTAAGTTCCATTGAAGCCAAAGAAAGATTGTCGCGCGACGGAGCCAACGTTCTCATAGGCAAAAAGAAAAAAACTCTAATAAGGCGGTTTTTTGAGCAATTTAAAGACACAATGGTCATTATTTTGCTTTTTGCCGCCTTTTTATCTTTAGTTATTGCCATATATAATCACACCAGCGGAGCTAATACCAGCGATTTGGTGGAAGATTACCTGGAACCCGTGATTATTATGATAATAGTGATATTAAACGCCGTCTTAGGCACCGTGCAGGAAGCCAAAGCGGAAAAATCGCTTGAAGCGTTGCAAAAACTCTCCGCTCCGCACGTAAGAGTGTTGCGAGACGGTCAAGTTTCGACTGTAGAAGCCGCTCAACTTGTTGTGGGCGATATTATTTTGTTAGAAGCGGGCGATATCGTCTCGGCGGACGCGCGCTTGATAGAATCCGCCAGTTTAAAAATTGACGAATCCGCTCTTACGGGCGAATCAGTTCCCGTTGAAAAAGATTATTTATCCATATGCAGCGAAAACAGCCCCGTAGGCGACCGCACAAATATGGTTTTTTCGGGCTGTCCCGTAAGCTACGGCAGAGCGAAAGCTGTGGTGACCGCTACGGGTATGAATACCGAAATAGGCAAAATAGCTGGACTATTATCGGGCGAAGACCAAATGAAAACGCCGTTACAGCACAAACTTACGGTGCTGTCAAAATATTTGGGCATTATCTGCCTTGTCGTTTCGGTTATCGTTTTCGGCGTAGGCATAGCGGAAGGTCTTATCACCAAAAGACCGAGCGATCCAGTTTTGCCGATATTTATGAAATATTTTATGACCGCGGTTTCTCTTGCCGTGGCGGCTATCCCCGAAGGACTGCCCGCTATCGTTACGATTGTTTTGGCAAGGGGCGTTGCCCGTATGGTTACAAAAAACGCTATAGCACGCAAACTTCCCGCTGTCGAAACGCTTGGAAGCGCATCCGTTATTTGTTCGGACAAAACGGGAACGCTTACCCAAAATCGTATGACTGTCGTCAAATGCTATACGGGCGGGAAAATTGAGACTATGCCCGACGTCAGCGAAAACACCAAACTTATGTTAAAATACGCTACATTATGCTGTGACGGCACTGTGGTTGTAAACGAAAACGGCGTGGATAAACATATAGGCGACCCGACGGAAACATGTATCATAGTAGCGGCAAGGTCGCTGGGCATGCACAAAAACGAGCTTCACGCAAAACATCCGAGAAAATACGAAATTCCTTTCGATTCCGAAAGAAAGCTAATGACTACGATTAACGAAATCGGCGGAAAATATTACGTAATAATAAAAGGCGCGTGGGAATCGCTCATAGATAAAATAAGCGGAACTAATATAGACGAAATCCAGTCCGCCGTTATGAGTATGAGTAAAGACGCCTTGCGAGTTTTGGTGGTGGCGTATAAAGTATTGGATAAACTGCCCGAAAAATTTATTAACGAAGAACTTGAAAAAGATTTGATTTTCTCAGGTCTTATAGGAATGATAGATCCGCCTCGTGAAGAAGCGAAAGAAGCCGTAGCGGTTTGCGCAAAAGCGGGCATAAAACCCGTTATGATAACGGGCGACCACATAGTAACCGCTTCGGCAATCGCCCGTCAGCTTGGAATAATGGGCGAAAAAGACAAGGCGATTACGGGCGAGGAACTACTTAAAATGAGCGACGAAGAACTTGCGGAAAAAATCGAAAATTACGCGGTTTACGCTAGAGTATCGCCGCAAGACAAACTCCGTATTGTAAAAGCGTGGCAGTCGCGCGGAGCCGTCGTCGCTATGACGGGCGACGGAGTAAACGACGCGCCTGCATTGAAAGCCGCCGACATAGGCTGCGCGATGGGTATAACTGGAACTGACGTTGCCAAAGGCGCCGCCGATATGGTGCTTACCGACGATAATTTCGCCACAA
>JAQUSX010000069.1 GCA_028710055.1 Clostridia bacterium
GAAGGGGCTCCCCTGCTAAGGGAGTAGTACGAGTGAATCGTAGCGAGAGTTCAAATCTCTCTTTCTCCGCCAGTTTTATAAGCGACCTAGTCGCAATAAAAAGAGTGTTAAAAGACACTCTTTTTTTATTCAATTTATTTATCTTTTAATCTTCTTAAAGGCATTTCAAACTGTTGAATAATTGTATATAAAGCATTATCTCCATTAATTAAACTATTAAATGTTGGATATTCATCTATTAAGCCAAGACGATCAAAGGTGTCCCGTGCCATCCCTGCTTCAATAGGTCTAGTCCAACCATAGAATTTTACAATGTAAGAAAACTCTCTAATGTGCAGAAATACTTTTACTGTTCTTTTAAATTTAATTTTCGGGTTTTCAAGTTCAAATTCAACTCTATTTTTTTCTTTTAAAGATTGACAAAATTCTTTCATATTAATATTAAGATGAAAAGATCTATCTTTTTTTTCTGTTATTCTCCTTAAAATATAAGCTATTGTCTCAATAATGGGATCGTCAGTTTTCTTAAATTTTTTATAGACATTACGATATTTTTCAGGTATTTTATTTTCTGCTATAGATTCAACAAGATTTTCAAATTCTTTAATTTCATGTATTGGATAATAGCCATATTCAGTCAATTGTTTTATTAAAATAAGAAGAGCTGTTCTTTTATTTCCATCATGAAAAGCATGATCTTTAGTTAACCCAAAGAAAAGCGTGGCACAAATATGTAATGGATCCTTATATTTTATCTTTTCCCCATTTGAAACGATTTGGCGACATATAGCAGAATATAACAAGTTAGAATCTCGCACGCCTGCTAACATTTTTTCGCCAGGATAACCATTTAATTCATCAGTAAAATAATCTGCTAAAATATAATGAGCTTTTAAAACATCCTGTATATTTATATATGGCAAATTAATATCACTAATATTAGGATTTTTATTTACTGCATAATCATAATCATCTTTCAGTTCTTTTGGTAAATATTTCATGCGTAACTCCTTAGATTTTTATTAATATAAATCTTATTTTTTAATTATTATCTAAAATTATCTTCTTTGCAAAAGTAAAGTCGGTTTTACTGGTATGCTCAATGAATATCACGGTTTTATGAGAAAAATCAGCATTTTTCAAAAATTCATTGAATATTTTAGACGTTTCTTTGTCCAATCCCGCTTGAAGCTCGTCAAGTATTAAAACCGACGAATCTTCATATCTTAACATAAATTTTATTATCAATAATTTTTTCCGCTGCCCGCCGGACAGATTTTCGCCGCCGCCTTGAATATCGTGAATATCGGCAAGATTTAACAGATTTATTAATTTTTCATATTGTTCATCCGAAATGTCTTTACCCGAAATAAGCGACATATAGTCTTTAATATTTCCGTCGGGGAAAATTTCGTCCTGTCCGCAATATAAAATTTGTTGATTGATAGCGCTTTGCGTATATTCGTTTATCATCTCGCCGTTAATTTTAATATCGCCGGATTCCGCTGGATAAAGCCCCATCAATAATTTTAAAACGGTAGATTTTCCGCTTCCGTTAGCGCCTTCCAGTACGTAAAAACTGCCCGACTGCAAATTTGTTGTAAAATCTTTCAGCACGTAATCCTTGTTATATTTAAAACTAATATTTTCAAAAAAAATATTTTTTATTTCACCCAACGGTTTATTACCTTGTCTTGGCTTCAAGCGCAATAATTTTTCAGTATTAAATAGACTAATTTGTGCTTTAATGGCTTGAAATAAAATAGTTTCGGCTTTTTGACTTTGACTGATAATGATATTCGCAAGCATTGTAAAAAACACTAAGTTCACAATAGATTCGCCCGCAAAAGGCAACGCTAATATTGCTGAAAGGGCTATGCCGAAAACCGAATAATAGCCCGACGCTAGGTAAGTGAAAAAATAAATTTTGCTGTCGGCGGATTTTGCGGTTTTGATAAACTCTCCTATGCTTGCGGTTGTATTAGCTATGTAATGCTGCTGCAAGTTATTAGTCTGTATCAGTTGAACAGCTTCGACAAAGCTGTCAACATTATTGTTAACGGCTTTAAGCTGGATATTTTCTTTTTTCCCTGCCGTCGAGATAACTCTCCTTGAAAAAACGGATATGATAAAACCTAAAAAACTTGCCAAAAAAATAAATAAAGTTATTTTGTAATCAAAAAAAGTTGATAATAAAAGAGCGGCAAAAATCGTTACCAAACAACTTATCAGAGTCGGAATGTAATATCCTACCACCCTAAAAATTTCAAGATTATCATAGTACATAATGTGCTTTATATTATTTGCGCCAATATTATCTAAATCGGTAAAAGAAGATTTCGATATGGCAGTCATCATTCTTTCGGACAAATTCGCAATATATTTTCCGCCGAAATCGTCCAAAGTTCTATTCCAAAGCACGGTTATGAGATTAATTATCATATACAGCGCAAAAAAAATTAAGATGCCGAGACAAAAATATAATAAGTTGAACGATCCGCTGTTAAAATTTATAAAAATCCGCGTCGCGTAAGGTAAAAAAGTTAATAGCGCCGTACTAAATATTATAAGTAAAAAAGAAATGAAGAAGCTTTTTTTGAACCTCGTTAGCGCATCGTTAAAATACTTAAACGTTAATTTCATATCCACCTCGAAAACGTAAGATAACATAAAATTTTCGTGCTGTCAATACAGATTTATAAAAAAATATTTGCCACGTACAAAATAGAACGTAATTATTACAAAGCTTTGCTTATAAAAATGGTTAATCTTTATGATGCGTGAAATTTTTATTTTTTTGTAAAAGTTTTTTTGTTCGTCAAATATACGATTGTTTCTCGTCAAATTTTAAAAAAAATATTTAAAAAATGATTGACATACTATGTATTGTATAGTATTATGCATCACGGAGGTACTGAATGGATACGCAATTAAAAAAAGGCTTGCTCGATATATGCGTTTTGGCGGAGCTAAAAAGTCAGGACAGTTACGGCTATCAAATAATAAAAGACCTTTCCCCTATTATTGAAATATCCGAATCTACGCTATATCCGATATTAAAAAGATTGGAGGAGCGCGACTGCCTTACCACATATTCGCTGGAGCATGACGGCAGACTGCGCCGATATTATAAAATCACTCAAACAGGCAAAGAAAAAATAGAAGAATTTTGTCAAGAGTGGAAAACTATTAGTGATGTAATAAATTTTATTAGAGGTGTCAAATGAACAAACAAGAATTTATGACCTATCTTACGCAAAAACTTCATCGTTTTGATTACAAAGACGTACAAGACGCGCTAATGTATTACGATGAAATAATTGAAGATAAAATACGCGACGGAATGAGCGAAGAACAAGCGGTGGCGTCTTTGGGCAACCCAAAGGATATCGTTGCGGAAACCGCGTCGGAGATGGTCTCGGGTAACAAAGCAAAGAGCCCCGCGCGCGGATTGTTTTTACTGCTCGGAACAATACTTTCACCCGTGCTTTTACCGTTATTTATCGTAGTAATTACGCTTTATTTCGTAATTTTCGTCGTATGGATTTCCCTTGTCATTGCTTTTGGAGCGTCCGCGTTGGGAGTACTGGTCGGCGGATTTGTTGCCGTGTTTACCTTTAGCGACATAGGTACGGGAATAGGTGTTTTGGGTCTATCGCTAATCGCATTCGTTGTGCTTGCTGTCTTATGCGCCGCAACGGCAAAATACGGCAAAGATTTTATAAATCTCATTACCGTAAAACTAATAAGAAAATTATCGAAAAAAACTAAAAAAGAGGAAATAATAGAATGAAAAAAGTTATTTTAATAATTATTATTACGATATTTTCGTTAGGAGTAATCCTGGCGGGAACCGGACTGATATTAACTAACGGCGATTTTAGCAAAGCGTTTCAAGCCGACGTGCGAACCGAAAAAACTGTCGACGAAACCCGTGTTGTCACGTCGCTCAAACTAAGTATATCTGCGGATAACGTGGATTTTTACCCTTCGACTGACGGCTTATTGCATATCGAATACTGGGACAGCGAAAAAACTCCTTATGTCTATACTTACCTTAACGGCGTGGCGGAGTTAAAACAAACGACGAGTTTTTCATGGTTTAGTTTTGGCGGTTTTGTCATCAAAACCGTAAAAGTATACGTACCCGCCAGCTTGTCCGACACTCTTACCGTTTCACTCGCGTCAGGCAATTTGCATAATTACGGCAGCGTTTTGAATGTGGAAACTGTAAATATCAATATAAGCAGCGGCAATGTAAATTTTGACAATATCACAGCTGAAGATATTTATGTCAATATGTCAAGCGGCTATTTTAATATATCAAATTGTCAAATAAACGATACCCTCGATATCAAATTATCAAGCGGCGGCGTAGATTTGCAGGACAGTTACGTAAAAACGCTTAAAACCTTTATCAGCAGCGGCGACGTTTCGTCCAGCGGATTGGAAACGACCGCAGTGAATATGACAACTTCCAGCGGAGACGTTGATTTGCATTTAGTAGGCGAAGCGCAAGATTACACAATGAATTTGACCACAAGTAGCGGCAAAATCACAATAGAAGGCGCGGGAACATCCATAAAAACGCAAGATCAGCTTCAATGGGGTGACGGCGAATACAATATTATTTGCAGAACTTCCAGCGGAAATATAAGAATTTATTTTGATTAGAAATAAAAAGAAAAACAAAACCGTATTCAATCGAATACGGTTTTTTGTATGTAACTTAATTTAATCTTATATTTCAATTCGAGCAGATATTCGGTAATAATTATTAAAGTTTTGTTCCGCATTTTTTGCAGTATTCGGAAGAAATATCATTGATTTCACCGCAGTTAGAGCAGGTTTTTCTGACGCTTCTTCCGCATTTTGAACAGAAAATCTCGTCGGCTTCTATTGTACTGCCGCACTCGCAGCGGTCGTTTATCGATTTGTCTACGAATTTTGCCGTTTCACCGCCGATTAAAATAGATAAACCAAGTTTTGCTATCGTTACGCCTAACCCGCCTAAACATCCGCAAGGCACAAACAATATGAAAGGCACAATCACACGAGCCGTAATTCCACTTCCGACAGTAGTAGTAACGCCTCCTACCACAAAAAGAGTAAAGCAGACGAATACTCCGACGAAACCAACAACTGCCATTACTAAACCCCATTTTATAAGCTGCTTTCTCAACACTTTTGCTTTTTCCTGTGTCGCAAAATCCGCAACATCCGCGTTCAGCTTTTTAATTTCATCTGTCAGCTGTTTAAACATTCATTTAATCCCTCCGTTCATATTTTTT
>JAQUSX010000070.1 GCA_028710055.1 Clostridia bacterium
AGCTTAGACTGGCTTCTAACTTGGAACGACAAAACTGGCAGCAAAATCTTATTTTGATGTCGGCTTTAAAAGAGCGTTTTTCAAAATACGCGGCTTTGCACGAAACGCAAAGACAAGCGATGAATAAGCTCGTAACTGAAAAAGACCAGCTTACAGCAAGACTTGCCGAAATAGAAAAGGGACTAATGGCAAGCGAAGCGTCAATAGAAATATTGAACCAAAGAAAGGACACTGCGACAGGTTATTCCGAACAATATCAAAAAGAATATAATTCGGTAAAAACTCAAAAAGACAAAGCGCAGGAAGAAATCACCGCCACAAAACTAAAAATTGCTAACCTTACGTCTAATATTTTGGCGGGCGAAAACTCCATTAACGGCAACAAGCAGTTAATAAACAGATTAACGGCTGAAATCGCTCAAAAAACAAGACAAATAGAAAATAATAAAGTTAACATTGAAGAGCTGTACAAGCAAATAGCTAATTGCGGCGGCAATGCCGAAGACTCCGCGCTGTTAGCCCAAGTAAATGAAAAATTATCCGAGACGGGCAAGCTAAAAAGCGACTTGCAAACGCAGTTTTCCGACGTCGACAGAGAAAGACAGTATTATTCGGCGGAAACTCAAAAATTTACCGAACTACGCACGAAAGAAGAATACAATCTTTTGCGTATCGACGACGATATAAACGCCTTGCAGGAAAAAATATTGAACGAATACGAACTTACGTATTCTTCCGCGATGCGTTTTAAAGACCCTAGTTACGACCTAAGCAAATCATCGGACGAAATAAACAAAATGCGCTCGCAGCTATCAAAACTCGCTTATGTTAACCCCAACGCTGTAAAAGATTACAACGATACCTTGCTTAGATACGACGACATTAACGCTCAGCTTGACGATATGAAAAAAGCCGAGGCCGATTTGAAAAACATTTTGAAAGAACTGACGAGAGAAATTGTCGTGCGTTTCAACGACGGTTTTGAAATCATTAGTCACAATTTCGGCGTAATATTCCAAGAACTTTTCGCTGGCGGACACGCTCGTATGAGTATCGAAGAAGAGGAAGGCAAAGACGAGCTTGACTTCGGCGTGGAAATCGAAGCTCAACCCCCTGGAAAAAGGCTTCAAAATATTTCCCTGCTTTCGGGCGGCGAAAGAACGCTTACCGCGGCGGCGATATTATTCGCTATATTAAAACTCCGTCCTATGCCGTTTTGCGTATTGGACGAAATAGAAGCGGCTTTGGACGAAGCAAACGCCGAGCGTATAGCTAAATATATCAAGAAATTTAGCTCGGAAACTCAGTTTATCGTAATAACGCACAAAAAGCCGACTATGGAATCGTGCGACGTGCTGTACGGCGTGACAATGGAAGAAAAAGGCGTGTCAAAGATAGTCAGCGTTCAGCTTACCGAAGCGGTAAAAACAGCCGTATAATTACGACGAAAATTTATTAAACAAGCCGAAAACCAAATTCAATAAGCATATAAAAATTGATAAAAGGTAAAAATGGGATTTATTTCAAAAATCATAGAAGGTCTTAAAAAGACCAAGCAATCAATAGGATTCAAGCTAAAACAGCTTTTCAAACAAGGCATTTTTGGTGAGGATTTTTATGACGACGTGGAAGCGATTTTGCTTTCCGCAGACATTGGCGCGGAAACGACTTTTGAAATAATAGACAATTTACGCGACCGTATGACGCAGGACCGAGTAGCCGATCCCGACACCGCTGAAAAGTATCTCAAAGAAATTATGGTCGAGATTTTAGGCGAAGAAAAACTGTCTTTCGATAGTCCTTGCGTTATAATGGTAGTCGGCGTAAACGGCGTGGGCAAAACCACTACGATAGGCAAACTCGCTAATATTTACGTTAAACAAGGCAAAAGCGTTATTATAGCTGCTGCGGATACCTTTAGAGCGGCGGCGGCGGATCAGCTTGAAGTCTGGGCGAAAAGGGCTAACGTAAGGCTTGTACGGCACGGTGAAGGCTCCGACCCGGCGGCGGTAGTTTTTGACGCTCTGGCTTCCGCAAAAAGTAAAAAAACAGACGTCGTGTTGGTCGATACCGCCGGAAGGCTTCATAACAAAGTCAACTTGATGGAAGAATTGAAAAAAATTAACAGAGTGATAGACCGCGAGTACCCCGAAGCCGACAGAAAAAATTTGATTGTACTCGACGCCACGACGGGGCAAAACGCGCTTACGCAAGTAAAAGTTTTTGACGAAGCGGTGAACCTTGACGGAATAATACTCACAAAACTCGACGGTACGGCAAAAGGCGGCGTGGCGCTGGCTTTATCCGAACAAGTGCCCGTGTTTTACGTAGGCGTAGGCGAACGTATTGACGATTTGATAGAGTTTGACGCAAATTCTTTTGTGGAAGGAATTTTATAAATAACTGCTTTTTCCATATAAAAATCGCATCTTTAACAAGTCCATATAAGATTTTTTCTTTCAACCGCTTGACAACGTAAATATATTTAATGTAATATTCTTAGTGTAAAGTATTTTTACTTTACACTTATTTTTTAGGAATCTTAAAAATGGCGTTGTCAAACGAAGAAATCATTATTTTATGCGACCTTTACGGCTCGCTTTTGACGGAAAAACAGCTTAATATGTTAAGACTGTTTTATGACTTTGACAATTCGCTTTCGGAAATAGCGGAGCAGTACGGTGTCACGCGTCAAGCGGTCAGAGACAGCATAGTAAAAGCCACAGAAACGCTGGAAACACTCGAGTCAAAACTCCGTATTCACACAAAATTTGACAAAATCAAAACTTTGTCCGAGCATATTAAAGATAATTCAATAGATTCCGCCGACGACGCGCGCAGTATTCTCGCGGTTTTAGGGGAATAACTAAAAGTAAACTTAAAATAAAAATTATCTAAAAATCCTATATTAGGAGAAAAAAATGGCGACTTTCGGAACGTTATCGGAAAGAATAACACACGTTTTTTCAAAGTTGAAAAATAAAGGACGGCTTACCGACCTTGAAATAAAACAAGCTATGCGCGAAATCCGCGTGGCATTACTCGAAGCGGACGTTAATATAACCGTCGTAAAAGATTTTATAAACTCGGTTTCGGAAAAAGCGACCGGCGAAGATATACTAAAAAGCCTTACCCCGGGACAGCAGGTTATCAAAATAGTCAATGAAGAACTAATTTCTTTACTTGGCGGAACGCAGGCAAAACTTGCCGTATCAAGCAAGCTGCCCACAGTTATAATGATGTGCGGACTGCAAGGCTCGGGCAAAACGACTATGTGCGGCAAACTCGGTCTTTATCTCAAAAAACAAGGCAAACGCCCTTTGGCGGTAGCGTGCGACATATACCGTCCCGCGGCTATAAATCAGCTTGAAGTGGTCGCGAAAAAAGCTGACATAGGTTTTTTTGAAATGGGGCAGACGGACGCTGTAAAAATCGCCAAAAACGGCGTGCAATACGCGTTAAAAAACAATTACGATACAGTTATACTGGACACGGCGGGCAGACTTCACGTTAACGAAGAACTTATGAAAGAACTCGTTATGATAACCAAAGCCGTCGACGTCACGGAAAAACTTTTGGTAGTGGACTCCATGACTGGACAAGACGCCGTAAACGTGGCGAAAGTCTTTGACGAAACCTTAGACATTAGCGGCGTTATTATGACGAAGCTCGACGGCGACACTCGCGGCGGCGCGACGCTCTCTATAAGAGCCGTAACGGGAAAACCCGTAAAGTTCTGCGGTATTGGCGAAAAACTAAGCGACCTAGAACCTTTTTACCCCGACAGAATGGCAAGCCGTATTTTGGGAATGGGCGATGTATTGACCTTAATCGAAAAAGCGCAGCAGTCCGTCGATATGGACAAAGCGGCTGAACTGGCAAAAAAACTCAAAGAAGCGACTTTTGACCTTAACGACTTTTTGACGCAGCTCGAATCTATGAAAAACATGGGTAATCTAAGCGACGTAGTAGGTATGATACCGGGCGCAAGCAAAATGAATTTGGGCAGCGGACAAATAGACGAAAAAGAAATATACAAAAACAAAGCCATTATTCAGTCAATGACGCCAGCGGAAAGAACGAACCCCAAGTTACTTAATTACGCTCGGCGTAAACGAGTGGCTTCGGGCAGCGGCACTAACGTGCAGGATGTTAATAAACTTATGAAACAGTTTGAACAAACAAAGGAAATGATGAAGCGTTTTGGAAAACGAGGAGCAAAGTTTCCTTTCTAGTTAAATATAATACAAATATTTTAAAAGCATTTTTGGAGGAAAAAATCAGTTATGTCAGTAAAAATGAGACTAACCAGACTTGGTGACAAAAAATCACCTTTTTACCGTGTAGTAGTAGTAGACTCGCGCGTTGCAAGAGACGGCGCATTCGTTGAACAAATCGGAACTTACGATCCCCTTAAAAACCCCGCTGAAGTAAAAATCGACAAAGAAAAAGCGGCAAAATGGATAGCTACAGGCGTTCAACCCACAGACACAGTTAGAGCTATCTTAGTAAAAGAAGGCGTTATTAAACCTACCGTTAGAAAACAAACTGCTAAAAAACAACCCGCTAAGGACAAAGAATAATGGTCGAACTTATCGAATATATCGTAAAAGAGCTTGTCGAAGACAAGGATAACGTCCAAGTCGCATCTGTGACAGACGGCGGCGTTACCACGGTCACGATAAAAGTTTCTCAAAACGATACGGGTAAAATAATCGGCAAAAAAGGTAAAATAGTAACGGCTATCCGCACGATAGCGAAAGCGGTTGCGGTTAAACGCGGCGAAAAATACATCGTTGAAGTTGTAGACTAACTCATCAGGCAAAACTATGAAAATACTGATTGGCAAAGTCGTCAAACCTCAGGGAATAAAAGGCGAAATCAAAATTTCGTCCGCTATTGACGACAACGAACAATTAAAAACCGTTACGCATTTTTATTTCGGCGAAAAACGAATGGACGTAATATCTATTCGTGTTTCGTCGGGTTTTGTTTTTGCGCAAATTGACGGCATTAACGACCGTGACAAAGCCGAAACGCTACGCAACTGGGAAGTTTACGCCGAC
>JAQUSX010000071.1 GCA_028710055.1 Clostridia bacterium
AAGTGGGTTGCGACGTTTGGGGCGTGCTTACAAGCGTCAAAGAAGCCTTGTTTGAACCGGCGGGCTTTTGGCTGCCCAAAAACCTTAGACACGGCAAAAGCGAATATGTGCAAGGTGTGGAAGTGCCTGAAAATTATTGCGGTCAAGTGCCTGACGGCTACGAACTTATAGATTTGCCGCCGTGCCGTTATATGGTTTTTCAAGGCGAGCCGTATGACGATAAAGATTTTTGTGAAGCTATCGGAGTCGTGCAAAAAGCTATCAAAAATTACAAAATAGAGACTACGGGCTACACATGGGACAACATCAATCCCCGATTCCAATACGCGCCGATGGGCGAACGGGGGTATATCGAAGCTCTCGCCATAAAAAAATTATAAGTAAATAAAAAACGCTCTTTCGAGCGTTTTTCTTTTTTCTTTAGTTTAAACTTATATTTTACGGTCTTCCTTTACCGTTATGACCTGACGGAAGTTCGTGCAGTTCCTGCGGCGTTAACGTCATTAAATAATTATAGTAGCTTTCTCTATTTTGCGCAGTCGAATTATTTGTCAACAGCTCGCTTATCAATCGTAAATCACCGATATTTTTTTGCGCCAGTTCGGTTTTGTCCGCGTTCTGATATAATTGTTTTATTTCGTTTATATATTTAAGCTGTCCTGCGGAAATCGCTAGATTTTCGACGTCTGTCGCGTCGTTTTTGCCTATTTGATTTCGAGTAACGTTGCAATTAACCGCCGATTTATTTATCGATTTTTGCAGCAATGCATAATATTTTTCGTATTTTGCATCGTTTTCGCCTTCCACCGACGACAAAACGATTTCATTTTCCGTTCCGTCGAAATATCCGCCTTCGTCAAGTTTTGTTACGACTAGGTCAAAAGCCTCTTCAACCGATTTTCCTTCCAGCGACACTCCCTCAAAAAGCGTTTGGGCGTCGGCGTTCAAAAATACAACCGTTTGGATATTGTCGGCATCGTTTATTTCAAATTTTATCGACGGGTTTATGTCAAGATACACCGTATACGGGGTTTGATCCGCGTTATACCATAGTCCAAACGTAACGAGTATCAATACTGCCGCCGTTGCTACCGCCGTCAGTATTTTCCATCCATTACGTTTTTTGGGCGGCGCGGCTTTTTCGATATTCATATTTTTTATTTCCGCGATTTTGCCGCTCATGTCGGGTACAAACGATTGAACTCGGCTTTTTATTAAATTTTCCGTTTTTCTTTTATTCATATCCGTTTTCCCGTAATATTTTTTCCAAACTTTTTATCGCCTTTCCGTACTTCCAACGCACCGTTGATCCGTTCGTTTCGGTTACCCGCGATATTTCTTCAAAAGTCATATCGCCTATTAAATGCAGCAGTACGATATTGGCAGTTACTTGGTCTAAACTTTTCTCAATTAATTTTACAAGCTCGTCGGAATCAAATTTTTGATCCGTCTTTTCATCGGTCTGCAACTCGTAAATTTTTTCTATATTTTCAGTCGCCTCTCTTTTGATTTTTTTCAAATAATTCAGCGACGCGTTTTTTGCAATCTGAATAATCCATGCTTTTGGATTTGTGTTCGGCTTATAATAAGATATATACCGCATTATGTTTATATAAGTTTCCTGCGAAATATCTTCCGCGGCGAATTTATTCCGCGTATACGAATAGGCGACGGCAAAAACCGTCTTTGCTGTCTGCTCGTATATTTCGTCTAAGGCGGAGTTTTCGCCCCGCCCCAGACGCTGTAAAGCCTTTTCTAACAAGTCAATTTCCTCTCGTTTTTTTGTATAAGTTTAGCATAAGAAGAAAGATTATGCAAGCTTAGCCTTGATTGCCGTTACCTTGACGGTTTTGTTGCATATTTTCAATTGCTTCGCGTACTTTATCAAAGTTTTGTCCTATTCTTTGTTTCATGTTTTCAAGTTTGTCTTGAAACTGGTTCATTCTTTGCTGACGTGTCGCAGCTTTTTCGCTGTACGCTGACTGAGCCTGTTGTCTGTATTGCTCTCTGAGCGCCGCTACTTCCGCTTGATAAGCTTCTACTCTTTCTCTAAGTTGAGATCTCAAAGTTGCGAGTTCAGCTTCCATAGCCGTCTTTTCTTCGCCGTCCTGCATGGTCAGCCTTTGTTGTTCCATTTCTCTGATTTGCGCTCTCAAAACGGTGATTTCGCCGTATTTAAGATTGTATAAAGCTTGTTTTGCTTCTTTAAATTCCGCATTTTGAAGTTTCAAGTTTGTGTCGCCGGTTTCATCATGAATAAGTTTGATGATGTCGCCGACTGTCATATCAGCAAGTTCTCTTGGATCAAGGTCGGGCATAAGTGTCATCGCCGTGACGATAGCTTTGATTTGTGCCATAGAAAGAGCGTCCGCGTCAAGACCGTATGCTTCGATTTGTTCGAGATATTCTTCCATTGTGCCGATATTAACTCTGCCGAAGATACCGTTATTTGCAAAATAGTTGTTTACGCGTGTTCTGATTCTTTCAGCTATTTGATTAGCCGTTTCATCGCTTTCGTCGCTTGCTACTTCTACATTAACTTCGGACAATTCCGCTTCAATGTCGATATATCCAGCGTCTACCGCCATTTGTGTAAACAGTTCTACCGCAGCTTCAGGTGTAAGACCGATAAATTGATCTATCTTGCCCGCAAGCAATATTTCCGCGTCTTCGTTCATAGGAATAACGTCAACGACCAAGCCGTTTTCATCAACTACAAAATCTACTTTGGGGTTAATGGATACGGATACGTAAGAATAATTCATACCGTAAGCCACATCGTCCGCAGCTTGACACGCCGTTACAGTCGCGCCAACAGTTACAAGTAACAAAGCAGCCATAATAGTCGCTATGATTTTATTTTTTGTTTTCATTTTGGATTTACCTCCGATTTGTTATTATTGTGTTCGTAATATAAACAATTTAAAAGCGTATTTTGTTGGCGATTTTGTAAAAATAATTAAAAAAATTTCGTAATAGCTTTTTAAAAACTTTAATTCAGCTTTTATCGTTATTAACACCAGTATTGACAAGGCAATAATATTACCATATACTAAAGATATAAAAACTAAATTAAAGATAGAATTCCTTTAGCGTTCATTAAATTAAGGAGACAGAATGTGTGCAAATGATAAATCAGTGATTGATATACTACAATTATTAATGAGGGTTGCAAGACTCAATCTGTTTTATGTTCTGATGAAGTAAAATTATACAAATGCAATTATCTGCTAAATCAAGTCATTCGCCAAATAGAGATACCGACTGAAGGGTGCTATGTTTCAGAAGCTGCAAAAGAATTATGGGAGAGAATGACAAACGATGATATATTTAATTATACATACACAGATAAGGTAATTATATCTAACCCAAATTTTTTTGAACCCGTGGACTTTTTCAAAGGCGGCGAAAAAAACCCATGTGTATGCAAGGATTTGCACGCCAAAAATTCTTTCGCCTTTAGAGAAATATTCCACGATGAGCATATAGTTCCAATAAACGTTATAATTAAACAATTACTAAGCATGGACCCGACACATGAAAATATAAAATCAGTCATAGGCAAAATAGGGGTATGCAAAATGCTGAAGACTTTAAGACCGTCGAATACCCGAGCGGGTAAAGAGACCCTTTGATATTGAATTTGTCATTAATAAGATATATAAAAAATGCGGAATAAACGTTATTACAAAGTCTGCTTACGAGGAGGAACGTATGATTGATTATGAGAAGTGCCCAAAATGCGAAATTAATTTTATGAAAAAAGGTGAAGCTTGTTGCGATTTATGCAAGCAACAGATGTCAAAAAAAGAGATAATTGGCAATGGCGCGAAACGCAAACCAGCTCGAACCAATATGAACACCCATTTCATTATAAAAAACAAGCGATTGATCCGTGGTTATGAGTTATATGATGTTCAAAACGGGCAAGAAAGATTATTAGGGGAAATCTTATCAGATTGGCAAAAAAATAAACTTGCACATCTTCAAGCTTGTATGCATTTTGCAGAGCGCTTTTTTGACGAATATGGTGAGTGGCATCTTGTAAGAATAAACGGGGAAAGGGTGATGTTTGAAAAGATTGAGTCTAAGATTAAAGATCAAAAGCAAATTGAAATTGATATTGACACTTGGTAAACTAATTATAATTGACATTATCAATATAACCCCAAAACAAAAAAAGCTCCCTTGTAATTAGGGAGTTTTTTTTGGAGCTAGTGGGCGGAGTCGAACCGCCAACCTGCGCATTACGAATGCGCTGCTCTGCCATTGAGCCACACTAGCGTATTTAAGCAAGTTTATAAAAAGCTTTTGCTATCAAAAAAACTATTTTAAACTTGCATTTAAGATTATATAATATCTTGATTTTTCCGTCAATCGTTACGCCGTTAAAAAATTTTAAATCAGTTATGATATCAAAATTTATGCCTTTTTGTTTTAATATTATTAAGGCGGTTAACCTTTAAATTTCTTTGTAGTGTATTCTTTTGTCGCGCGTTGCATCGCTCTGTCTAAATCTTTTTCCATTATACTGCGTTTTTTATCAAAAGTTTGTTTGCCTTTTGCAAGCGCAATTTCAACTTTTACTAGACTTCCGTTAAAATAAATTTTCAACGGCACGACGGTATAGCCCTTTTCTTTGACTTTTTGACTGATACGCCTTATTTCGCTTGCACTCATCAAAAGTCTGCGTTCACGGCGCGAGTCTTGATTGGAAAAACTACCTTTATCATAATTAGCGATATAGCAACCAATCAAGCTAAGACTGTCGTCGGTGACTTTTACGTAACTGTCTTTAAGGTTAACCGAGCCAAGTCTTATCGACTTGACTTCGCATCCTATCAAGTTTATTCCAGCCTCGTAAGTATCTTCTATCATGTAGTCGTGAAAGGCTTTTTTGTTTGTCGCCACTATTTTCATATTTTTAATATTACCATTTATATTTTTTGATTGCAATTCTTTTGACAAAATTAGCCAAATAAAAACGGCGGCGTTTTATGCGCT
>JAQUSX010000072.1 GCA_028710055.1 Clostridia bacterium
CGAGATAGTATGTATTCCGTTTGAAACGCAGGCGGCTACCTCCGCGTTTATGTCCGCGACAATTGCGTCGGCTCTAACATCCAAACTTGCGCCCATTGCCCACGCTATAAGAGCATTATAGTCGCTGTCGCTGCCTGCGTACTGCTCCACTATTATTTCCAGTCTGTTTTGAGCTGTGGGAATAGAATATTCTATCGTATATCCCAAATAGTTTGTAGGCAATGAAAAATCTCCCTTTTCATTTGCCATACCGTTTTGAATCCGGGTATTTATAATATTTTGCAGGACGTCGACTTCGTTGAGTTTGCCTTGAACGTAACTAAAAACGGTATCTATCAAATCGGCGTTGTTGCCCAAGACGATTTCCACTCCAACCGTGCCATCGTAATATTCCGTAAAATCGTCGTTAAAATAGCCTCTGACTTTTAATATAGCGTAAGACTGGAACGTCGCCTGCGTTAGATACAAATCGTTAACGTGTCCGTCCGAATCGTCGTCGCTTAGCGTCATATAGTAATATACGGGCTCAATGCTGTATTCCAATTTTGTCAGTCCTATATCGTTTCCGTTTGTATACAAGGTTCTGTAATCGTGACTGTTACCTTCTTCAACTACGGGTAAAGCGATAACGGATCCTTCCGCGTTATATACTTCGCTTAACGTAATGGGATTCATTAAAGCTAATAGGTATTGGAACTTGGTTTCATTATCTTGTCTATATACGTTAAAAGTAAAAACTTTTGAGAAAACGCTTTTATTAATTCTTATCGTGGCGACTAAAGACACTTGTCCTTGCGCAGTTTCGCCGATTTGTCCGTTTGCTTTAATGAGCGAATCGTTACTCGACCACCATTCTATGGACGCATTACGGTTTTGTAATAACGTCGGCAAAAACAAGTCGTAATTAACGTCTTCCTGTAAATTGGCGGGCATATGCGCAAGTTCGTTTTGTAATATGGATTCAAGAATAGCGTAATCGCCCGTACCTACTATTTGAAAATCTATTCTTTCTCCCGATACGCTTATGTACGTGGGATAAGTTCTTGCGTTATCGCTTGTGTCCAAAACTGCAGGCGCGTCAGGCGCGACCACAAATCGCGTTTGTTCTATATAAGTATAATCTGAGGCTTGTATATCTCCCACGGTTACCGCGCCGCAAGCGGCGTAAAAATCTAATGCGCTGAAAAGAGATACGCTTTCACCGCGGCTTATGCCGTAGCCAATTCTAGCTAAAAATCTCTGGCTGATAAGGCTTGCCGCAGCGGTTTGGTCGCATAAATAAACCGTTGTTTCTCCAGCTACGGTGTTTATTGAAGTTCTGTTTGAATACTGCAAAGCCACGTTTGTCGTAATTCCGTCGACTTCAATTTCAAACTCATATATGTCTAAAAGCGAATTAACGTCGTTCAAAACAAATCCGCCTGTTCCTCCTGTCAAGGCGGTATAGTCCACAGCTTCCGAAGTAAAGAACGTTACCGTTCCGTCTTGCGTCAAGGTTATATCATTGTCGCCGAAAACGAGTTCGTTGCCCATAAGGTCTATGGCGCAAGGATTGATTATATTATAACTTCTTGTCAAAGTTATATCGGTGCAAAGTCTTAAAGTAAAAGGAATATCGCCGTAATTAACGTCGTTAATCGCGTTGTAAAATTCCGTTTCGTCGTGAATGAAAATATCCGATTGAAAATCAGGAGTAACGGCGTAGCTGTCGAGAGAAATTTTTACGGTCGTACCGCTGTAATATGTATTAGCCGCAGCCATATGAAGCTCAAAGGACAAAACGTGATTTTTTACGCTGGGGGTTTCAACCGAGCCGCCCAAAATAAACAGATTGTCATCTATCACCGCTTTCTCGCCGCCGCTGCAAAGCGAACTAAGACTGCCCAAAAATTCGCCGTCCAAGTAAACCATAACCGCGTCTTGCAATCCTGTGGAATCCGCTTCAATAATGCCTAATTTATAATAATAATGGAAAATTTCCGACGATTGATTTTGCAATTCGAGATTAAAATCTATTTTGTCGCCGGGAGAATCAAAACTAAGGTCCTGCGCTTCGCCCAAGCTAATGCTTATATTCGTTGCGTCAGAACCGATAACGTGTACCGATACCGTAGAGTCGATAGGCACAAAACTAGAAAAAAGAGCAGCGTAAACGGAGGCTACCGAAACCGTTACAAAAATGATAACCAAAATCATAGCAATTAGAACCAGTCGAGTTTTTTTAGTTCTATCCAAAATGTTTGTCCTTTTTTTAAAAAAGCCGCTACAACACAAATTGTCGTAACGGTAACTGGCTGTCTTCTATATCAAGACCCTGTAGCTTTGCGTCACTGCCTCGCGACAGTTTTGCTATTTACCTAAAAATTTTAACACATAAGATTTTTTAAGTCAATATTTTATGAAAATTGCGGCGGCTGTTTATATAAAGTTTTGTAATTATATTACTAAGTAAAGACCGAATAGAGCTGCCGTCATAGTGGGCAAGGCAATCGCCGCGCCATATCCTAGGAATTTTATAAAAGTAAATTTTACATTATGTTTTTTTAATAATGAAAGCCACATTATTCCCGCTAATGCTCCCAAAGGCGTCAAAAAAGCGCCTATGTTACTGCCGATTACGGCGGCGAAAGAAACGCCTTTGCTTACCGCAAGCGGCGCGTTTGCTATTATATCGCTGAATAATACGCTCATAGGAATATTATTTATTAAGTTTGAAGCGCAAAACGATGCGTAACCGTAGCTCCAAATATTATTGCCGAGTAATTCGGCTATTTTTTCCGTCACTCCGCATTTTGACAGAGCCAAGACAAAAACGAACATCGATAATATAAACGGCGCGACTTCCCACGGCGCGCTTTTCAATGCTTTTATCATTCCCGAATATTTTTTTGTAATAAGTCTATACCCAAGACACCACGCGAATAGGCTCAAACAACTTAATAAAGATATCAGCCACATTTCAATACCAATATATTCCGACACCGTCAGTAACAAAATGCAAGCGGCCAGATGGCTTATTCCCACTATAAATAAAAACTTGTTTTCGATACGCGCAGATAAAAGACACTCTGAAACGGGCTTATTAAGTTTTTTGTAAAATAACGCATACAATAGTCCCAAAGAAACCGCTCCCGCAAAGAACGTGGGTAAAATCATAGTCGTGCAATATTGCCAAAACGATATTCCCATAGAAGAAAACAAATAAATGTTTGTGGGATTACCGATTACCAAAGTCATGCTCCACGTGTTTGCAGCGACAAACTCAGCGATTAAAAACGGAACGGGGTCTATGTCGGAATTTTTCGCGAAATAGCAAATGAACGGCGTAAAAGTCAAAATTATTATATCGTTCGAAGTAAAGACGGTCAAAATAGATACAAGAGCGTACAAAGAGAAAAACAGAGTTTTTTGACCGTGTTTTGCTCTTTTTAAGACGGAGATAGCGAGGTAACGGAAAAAACCCGTTTCATCCAAAAATATGGATAGAATGGACATACAAAGAAACAATACCAAAATTTCTATCGGGTTTGTGTCAAGTTCCATTACAGCCGCATAAATACTGTTAAAATCAATAATTTGTAAAAGTAGCAAAAGAATCGCGCCTAAAAAAGGAGCGATCCAAAACGTAGTTATTTTGCGTTTAAATAAGATTATATCGGGTTTGTATAGGGCGCAGAGCACCATTCCCCCGCATGCCACGGCAAAAATTATTACCGCTGTCATAAAATTTTTTCTTTATCCCCCGCTTGGTAAAAGCAAGTGATATTTTATCACCAAAACCTTGCTGTAGGCAACGGTTTTAAAAAAGATTTTCCGCTTTTATCTTTTGCGTATTCCTTCCATTACTCCGCCAAAAATAAGTTTGTAAACAAACTCTGTCGTTTCGTCATTATATTTCATTTTGTTTTCGGATATTTGCATCGCAACGTTTATCGTCGTTTCTACTATATGCGCCCATATAACCTGAAAAGAAAACTCGTATTCGTTTATCTCGGGATTTATTGATTTTAGATATTTATAAACTTTACTCAAATAACCGTCTTTTGCCGCGCTTATCGTAGGCTTATAATATTCGGAATGACGATATCTGTCGTAAAATTTTGTCTCTATGGGATTTTCAATAAGATACTTAAAAATTGTCTGCCACGCTCCTTTTACGGAGGAAACGTATTCGGACTCGTTCATTTTTATAGACGACTGCATTCTTTCAATATTTTTATCGATAAAAAGCTTCGCCTGCAAAATAAGATTTTCTTTCGTTTGAAAATGCTCAAAAACCGTAGCGTCGGTTATATCGCAATTTTTAGCTATTTTTCTGGCAGGAATATTATTGACACCCGCGTCCGCGCCTATACGTATCGTTTCACGCAGTATCTTTTCATCGATATTCACAAGATTACGTCTTGCCATTTTCTCACCTCAAATTTTTATGGATTTTTAGGTTATTATACGCTAAAACGCTCTTGCCGTCAATTCCATAAAACAGACTATACGCTCTTACTTTCAGATAAAGTTTTTTTCGACAGAAACGCGTACGCTTTTAATAGTTTCGGTCTATTGTATCTTTGCGTAAAAATCGGCGGTATTTGCAAAGCGAAATTTACAAATGCTATCGGGAAAGCAAAATTAAATATTGTCGCGTTACAAGGAATGAACAATATCGCCCAGCCGAAAATAGCCATACCGACGTGCATTACTTCGGCATAAACGGTTTCTTTTGCGAATTTATACAGATATTCCGCTTCGAGTTTTTCCACCTTTTTTTTGTCAAAGTTTGCCATTTTGCCAAGTTCGGGTATCTTGTCTTTCCAATCTTTTATTTTTAAAAAATTGTAAAATCTTTTTTCGTTTTCGCCAACATGGAATATTTTTTTGTCGGGTTCGTAAAGCTTCGCCGGAGCGTATCTAACGGCAAGCGAAACGATAATGTCTATTCCAAACACGTAAACAAAATAAAGCATCGTTTGCAAAAACGCGTACCACACGGG